>JAJRZB010000213.1 GCA_024275455.1 Bacteroidota bacterium
AATGATACGGACTCAAGAAGGTTTTGAAAAACCTAATTATAAAATGAATTATCGCCTTGAAGAATTAAGTAAAGCAAAAAAGGAACTTTCAAAACTAGGTAAAACAACAAGTGTTTCCGAAATTACTTGGGTGGAACGTGGTCCGGCAAATGTTGGAGGTAGAACCAGAGGATTATTAGTTGATCCCGATGATCCAAATAAAGAAACATGGTTTACTTGTGCAGTTGGTGGAGGAGTTTGGAAAACAACTGATGCAGGAGCTACATGGGAATTAA
The DNA here is from genome assembly GCA_024275455.1 of Bacteroidota bacterium. Lineage (GTDB taxonomy): Bacteria > Bacteroidota > Ignavibacteria > Ignavibacteriales > Melioribacteraceae. Next base: position 276 of record JAJRZB010000213.1, read on the forward strand.
AAACAACTGATTTACCCAATATTGCTATGAGCTATATTGCTATGGCAGCTTCAAACCATAATATTATTTATGTTGGTACCGGTGAAGGTTTTGGAAACCTTGATGGAATTTATGGGAATGGAATATTTAAAAGTACTGATAAAGGTGAAACTTGGGCCCAATTAGCAAGTACAGCTAATAACACAAATTTTGCATATGTAAATAGAATAATTGTAGACCCATTAGATGAAAACATTGTAATTGCTGCCACTAGAGCAGGAATATTTAAATCAACTGACGGAGGCATCACTTGGGCACAAACTTATAGCGGCTCAAGAATACAGGATCTAATTATTAATCCGTTAAATAATAATTCTATTTATGCAACTAAAAATGGAGGCCCCGTATTAAAATCTTTAGACGGTGGTGAAACTTGGCTAGAAATAAATGAAGGTGTAGTAGGAGGAAGATTAGAAATTGATATAGCTCCGACCGATACAAACCGATTGTATATCTCTTCCGATCCGGGAACGTTACTTATGTCAACAGATGCCGGTTTATCTTGGGAAAAGGTTGAAGTAAAAACTGGAGATGATATTGACTGGCACAATGGGCAAGGATGGTATGATAATGCAATTGCTGTTCATCCATATAATGAAAATATTGTGTTTTTTGCAGGAATTGATGTTTGGAAAGCTGAAATAGTTTTTGATTCCGTTAAAGGGATTTCCAGTGTAGAAGAAAATGGGACTGATTCATTTATGGCTTTTAAAGATGATAAATTATCATACTTAAACGGAGGATTGGGAACCGGTGAAGAATATTTTGACTCTGTTTTGGTTATAGGCGATGATTATGTAAATGTAGAGATAAGATTTGGAAATAATAAATCGCAAAAAGCATACATGTTTACAAATTATAAAACATACAAATCAATAATTGATGTTCCGTTTGAAGTTTGGGATGTTACAAATAACAAACAATTGATGGTTGCATACAACGATATACGAAAAAACAATAAGTACGATTGGAGCATAACAAGAGGTGATGAAATATTCGTGTTGGCAGTGGATTATGACTCAGTTAATACTAATAATAATATAGCTACTGATGGAGGACTAAAATATAAAAATCTGTATGTTGTTTCTCCTAAAAATGCAACAGGTTCTACTTGGGACCCAACAACACATCCTGAATCAAACCTAAGGATAATAGCTGGATATGTTCCGGTTTCATTTAGAAATACTCAACCTATTACAGATGGTTATCATCAATATCAAGATATATTCCCGGGTACTTCTACGGCTCCTCATGTAGATCAACATGAATTGGTAATGATACCAATCAACGAAACAACCGGAGAATTCAGGATTTTAAATGCAAATGATGGAGGTGTTGCATATTCATCTGACGGTGGTGTAACCTGGGTTGAAACAGATCAAAACGGATATAATACTTCTCAATTTTATGGAGCCGATAAAAGACCCGGAGCAAATGAATACTTTGGAGGAATGCAGGATAATGGATCTTGGCAATCACCAAATGGTGAAGATGCTTCAGCAAGTACACTATATAATTTTAGAATAGGTGGAGATGGTTATGAAACCTCATGGCATTATAAAGACCCTAACAAATTAATTGGTGGTTCACAATATAACAGATTCAGAAAAAGCATTGATGGCGGAGCCACTTTTTACGCTGCCAATAATGGCTTTACAGGTTGGGGTAATCCCAGTGTTTCACCATTTGTTTCGAAAATTGCCAAAACTAATAGTGACCCTGATCTTTTATTTACTATTACTAGACAAGGTGTCTGGAGAACTGATGATTTTGCAGAAAGATGGGAACTCTCACCAATTAATAATCTAGATGGCGGCGGACAGTATTTTTCTATGGCGCAAGTTGCAATATCAATTGCAAACCCACAAATTGTATGGGCTGCTTCTTACTTAAACACAACTACAACTCCAAATATAAGTATGGATGGCGGTTTTACTTTTTCGTCGGTTAATGGTTATCCGGAAGTAACAATGGGAAGACTTTCAGGTTTGGATACTCATCCAACTGATGAAGCTACAGCATATTTAATTTTTTCCTTCTCCGGTGCACCGAAAATACTTAGAACAACTAACTACGGACAAACATGGGAAGATATTACCGGATTTGGGACAGGTAATGTAAGTGTAAATGGTTTTCCTGATGTTGCTGTTTATTGTGTTGCCGTAATGCCTTATAATACAGATATTATTTGGGCAGGTACAGATATTGGGATTGTTGAATCTACAGATAATGGAGTATCTTGGCATTTATTGGGTGGTAGTTTTCCTGCAGTTTCGGTTTGGGAAATTAAAATTGTAGACGATCAAGCTGTTGTTGCCACTCACGGAAGAGGTATTTGGTCTGCAACAATACCTGAACTTTCTGGCTATACGCCACCTGTTGTAACTTTGTCCCCAAGAATTAATGGAGATGTCGAGTTTACCGGAAGTACAATTGTGATTAATGCTTCTTTAAGATCAGTTTATGATTCAACTCGAGTTTATGCAAATGATCAGGTTCTTGCAACTATATTAAATAATGAAGTAATTGATACTACTATTAATCTTAATTCAACTATAAGTGGTAGTATAAATATTAAATTAGTTTCTTATAAAGACTCTAAAACCTTTAGATCTTCAAGCCAAACAGTTCAAGTATTTTCATTTAATAGTGCTGCGTTAGGCTATGCAACGACTTTTGATGGACTGGAAACTGATTTTCTAACTAACGGATTTAAAGTTTCTGAAGAAACCGGATTTGATAATGGAGCATTACATTCAGACCATCCTTATTTAGAAGCTCCCGGAGCAACAGATAATTATGATACTACTAATTTTACAGCTCTATTGCTTACACCAATTATAGTTGCCAATAGTGATGCAATACTTACCTATGATGATGTTGCTATTGTTGAAAAAGCTGATCCGGGTAAAGTGTTTGGAGATTTTGAATTTTGGGATTATGTAATTGTTGAAGCATCTAAAGATACATCTAATTGGGTAAAACTATTAAATGGATATGATGCAACATTTAATTCTGCTTGGTTAACTGCTTATGATAACGAACAAGCAGGAAATTCTTCCATGTTTGTTAATCATAGCATCGACTTATTGGATTTCTTTTCACCAGGCGATACAATTTTCATTCGATTCAGATTATTCTCTGATGAATTAGCTGTTGGCTGGGGTTGGGTAATTCATAATTTATCGATTCAAGGACACTTAGTTGGTATTAAAGACAACTCTATTATTCCAATAAAATATTCCTTAAATCAAAATTATCCGAATCCTTTTAATCCTTCAACAACAATATCTTTTAGTATTCCCCAAAAGAGTAATGTAAGTATAAAAATTTACAACAGTATTGGGCAATTGGTAAAAACGTTATATAATAAAGTAACTGAAGTTGGTAATTATAAAATTAACTGGGATGCTAATGTTTCCAGCGGTGTTTATTATTATACAATTAAAGCTGGGAATTTTGTTGATACAAAGAAGATGGTATTCTTGAAGTAACAAGAAGAATAATATTATTTATTTCAAAAGCCTAACATTTTTAAACTGTTGGGCTTTTTTAATATTGAATTTATTATAGCAATATATAATCTTAATAATTTTATTTATTGATTGAATAATTTATCAAATTATAACAAAGAAACATGTTATTATTTTTTATATAACTTCTATTCATTTCATATCTGTTTAAATGATATTATTTCCCAAAAATAATTTTCGAATTATGCTCAAAATAATTAACTAAAACAGTTTTGAGAACTATTTATTTCGTTTCACTTTAATGTATATCCAATATCCAACCTAAGCTCTAAAATAAAGTTATAACTGCGGATATACCACTCTTTTAAAAAAGTATGTTATGGAGTATGCAATAATTATTAAATAATTTTAACCAGATTTTATATTAAAATTTTAATCTTCGTACAAAGAATAAATTTTAAAAGATTTATGTAAAAAACTTCCGGTAAAAAGCGATAAAATTTTAATTTGTACCGAGTATAATACAATTAGTTAGAAGTGTAATATTTTTCTATTTAAGGTAGGTTTTAAGAACTACAATAAAAAGCCCTCAAGTTAGAGGGCTTTTTAAACATTAACTAATATTTTTTTTAATTAGATTAGTTAAAAAGATATCTTAAACCAACTTGCATTTGCCATCTGCTAAAGAGACTAGGATCATCAACAAATGTTTCCTTAACTCCGGTGAATTCGAAAATTGGTTCTCCATCAGAATCGAATCCTGTTAATCTCAATGGGGAAGTAGCGGCTGCAGAAGCAACTTTTCTAACTCCCCAACTAGAACTGATTAAATTTGGAACATTCAATATATCAATACTGAGTTGAAGTGTATTCTTTTTACCAAATGCATAAACAGAAAAGTCCTGAAGTATTCTTAAATCAATGTTAAAATACCAAGGATTAACCAAACCGTTTCTTTATGCAATTTGACCTCGATGTGCACTTAAATAATCATCTTGTTCAATAAATGCATTAAGGTCATCCCATTGAGTAGGATCGGCTAAGTTAATATCATTTGCATTTTCAGGGATATAAATTAAATCATTTCCGCCAGCGCCATCACCGTTTACATCACCTGCATAAACAAAAGAGTATCTATTTCCGCCTGAAGTAGTAAATAAATTACCTTCTGCAATTTCCATAAATAAACCAAATGTAGTTGCAAGATTTTCACTCCATTCATGCTTGTAAGTAGCTCCACCAATAATTCTATGTCTTTGACCAAATTGTGAGTTACTTAATTCAGGATTATTAGGATCACCTTTAACCGGATTTCCTTGGTATAGTGCAGCAGCAATTTCTATAGTGGTCATAATATTTTTAGCATCTAAAAAACTATATGCAATGTTTGCAGATAAACCAAAATCGAATTGTTTTCTTAATTGAGCAGTAATATTAAAGTTATAGCCCTTATCACTATTATCAATTACATATGCTCCGGCATCAAGACCTTGATTAGTATCAGCAACAGCTCCACCAAAATATGGTCTTCCATCATTTAAATATCTTTGAGGTAAGCCTAAATTTGCATTTCTTACATAAATTGAATTGATATCTTTTGAATAAACAGCTTCAATAGTTGCAATAATATCACTTGGTAATTTAAAATCAAACCCTAAATTTGTTGTCCATACTTGAGGCCATTTGAAATCATTTGCCATTGCATTTAAATAATATGACTGCTGCAATTCAGAATTATGATCTGTAGAAATATGTTCTGCATCAGGTGCAGGTGGTAAATTAGGATTTGCACCTGGGTTAGAGATATTATTACCTATCCAAACAAAAGGAATTCTACCTGTAAATATTACGGTGCCTCCACGTAATTGAGCTGATCTGTCACCACGAATATCCCAGTTAAATCCAATTCTTGGAGAAAAAAGAGGAGTTGCATCAGGTAACTTGCTTTGATCAACAGTTTCAGGTTTGTCATTTTCGTCTAAAAGTGTTAAACTTCTTGAAAAAGGATTATCAACCGGTTCAGTAAAATAAGTTGGGATATCAACTCTAACACCATAAGTTAAAGAGAATTTATCCGACATTAAATATTCATCTTGTGCATAAAAAGATAATTGACCTACTTCAATAAACTCACCTTTATATGGTACACTTTCGGGTGTTACATTTGATTCAAAATCTAAACGATCGGGATTTGCAGGATCAGTTGCAGCCATAAACTCATCAATAGAAGTAAAAGTAGTTTTACCAGGATAAGGCCAAGTATTAAACCCTAATAACCCGTGTCTAAACAAGTTAAACGAATTGAAGAATTTGAAATATTCAAATGTTGTACCAACTGTTAATACATGGTTACCAAGATAATAACTAAAATTATCAGTAATTTGAACAACATCTTGATCTAAAATATTATGAATTGAAAAAGGTTCATGACCTAATGTTGTATAAGTTATACCGTCTTGACCAATTTCGATAGTTGGATAAGGTTTACTAAATGGTTCTCTAAAATCTCTAAATCTGTTGTAACTTACAAAGAATTTATTAGAGAAATTTTGATATCGGCTATTTAATTACAAAGCAAAAGAGTTTAATTCGTTATTTATTGTATACCCTGCATTTTTGAAAGGTAAACTATTTTGATTTGGTCCGCGTCCGGTATTATTATAACTAATAGCAAATGGATGCGGTGGTTTATCTCTTAGAGCATCAAGGAAATTGTATCTGAAAGTTAAGTTATTATGATCATTAATATTCCAATCTAATTTCATTAATATTTTTTCATTATCTGTTCTGTGGTTAAATCCTTGATACGGACCGGGATCATAGTTGTAAACATCAATCATTCTCTGTCTTATTTGATCCATAACCGAAGCTTGCACTCTACTTGTTCCGGCATCGTTATTCGTAGGATCACCATCTGTATCAGCAGTAAAATTTGTGCCCGGATCTTCTCTTCTTTCCAACTCTCCATTAATAAAGAAGAAAAGTTTATTTTTTATGATAGGACCACTAACAGTAAAACCATATTGATTAAAACTTAATTTGGGATTTATAATAACAGCATCGCCAACTTTATCTCCCTGCATACTTTCATTTCTGTAAAAAGTATAAATTGAACCTTGGAAATTATTGGTACCACTTTTGGTAACAGTATTTATTCCGGCACCAGTAAATCCGCCTTCTCTAACATCGTAAGGAGCAATAGATACTTGTACCTGTTCAATTGCATCATAAGGTAAAGGTTCTGCATTAGTTTGTCCTCCTGGGGATGGATTATCTAATCCGAAAGGATTATTAAAATACGAACCATCAACAGAATAATTATTATAAAGCCAGTTTTTCCCTCCAAAACTAAAGTTCCCGTCACTTCTCGGGTCTAATCTGGTTAAATCTCTGGTACTTCTTTTAATAGAAGGTAGTGCAATTACTTCATCAGCATTTATATACGTTTCTGCACCTGTTCTATCACTATTAAGCACATTATCAACCTCACCGGTAACAACAAGTTCTCCAAGTTCAACTGATTCACTAGTCATTTTAAAATCTAATTTTAAAACTTGACCGATATTTAAATATATTCCGGACTTTGTTATAGTATTAAATCCGATAAATGAAACGGTAACAGTATAAGGACCACCGATCTTTAAACTCGGCAAAATAAAAACTCCACTTTCTCTAGTAGAAGCTCCATATCTTGTACCACTTGGTTCGTGTACGGCTATAACATTTGCACCTGGCAGCGGGGATCCGTCACTATCTGAAACAAAGCCGTTAATTGTAGCTGTTGTTACACCTTGGGCAAAAATATTCATATTTCCAACTGCTATAAACGCAATTAAAAATAGATTTAGTAATAGGTGTTTTTTCTTCATGAGCACTCCTCCTTTTTGTAGTTTTAACAGTATGAAAATCATTCTTAACATTAAATTAACATAAAAAATAGCAACTTTAATCGAACTATACAAATTAAGTTTTAAAGAAATTAGAACTAATTTTTGCAATTTGTTTGTTGACTTAAGCATAATTACTTTTATATTAGTATTTTAATTTATTTTAACGATATAAAACATTAAAATGGTAATAAAATGAATAACATGGAAAGTAAAGTTATATCGGAAGTGCACCTTCAGACTTTAGCTAAAAGTATATATAATGAATCGACTCAAATGGGTTTTAAATCAGCAGATTACGTGAAATTAATGAATCACATTCTTAGTATGACAATTACAAACTAAACTTCAATTTCCGAAAGACCGATAATCACTTTGAATGCAGCTAACAATTCAAAAAGTTTGCCAATTAAGGGTAAAAACCTTATTATTAGAAAATATGATGAGAAAACAGATGATAAATATATTGAGAAATGGTTTCTTGATGATATAAGTAAATTATTTTTATTATCTACAACATCGGCTAAAATTAAAAACATAAAGTCTCTTATTTCTGATGAAAAAAATATTTTCGCAACTATAACTACTTTAGATAAAATACCTATTGGTCTATTAGCCATTCTAAATGTTGATTATCATAACAAAAAAGGAGAAATGAGAAAACTTATTGGTGATGCTAATTTTAGGGGAAAAGGATTCGCTAAAGAGGCATCAATTTTGTGGATTGATTATTGTTCAAATGTTCTAGGACTAAACAAAATCTATATAAATACGATAGATACTAATATCAAAAATATTTCTTTAAATAGACAATTAGGTTTTCATATTGAGGGTTTATTAAAAAAAGAAATTGTTATTGATGGTGTTGAGCACGACGTTTTAAGAATGGCTTATTTTAAGAATTTATAGTTCTTTTGAATTAAAATAAAACATTTAAGTTTATTTGAATTACAATAAACCGGGGACAAAAAATTTAAAAGGAGTTAAATATGTGTGGAATTGTTGGATACATTGGCACTAAAAATTGTATTCCGATGCTTATAGAAGGATTAAAAAGATTAGAATACAGAGGTTATGATTCTGCCGGGTTAGGATTTTTGGATGAAAATAGCAAACCTAAAAACATTAAAGTTAAAGGCAAAGTTGCCGACCTAGAAAACGCACTTAACGGGAATGGCCATTTTTCAAATATTGGAATTGGACATACAAGATGGGCAACTCACGGCATCCCCAACCAAACAAATGCACACCCTCATTCAAATAAAGAGGGTACTCTTTTACTTATTCATAACGGTATAATTGAAAATTTCGGAGTGTTAAAAAAAGCTTTAATTAACGATGGATATACTTTTTATAGTGATACCGATACAGAAGTATTAGTCAATTTAATTGATAGCAACTATAAAAAGAAAGAGGATCTATTTCAAGCTGTTAGATATGATCTCAATGAAGTTGAAGGGACTTATGGAATTGCCGTTTTTCATAAAGATTATCCTGATCAAATTATCGTTGCAAAAAATGGCTCACCACTTGTTATAGGAATAGGTGAAAATGAAAACTTTATTGCTTCAGATGTAAATGCATTAATTGCACATACCAGTAAAGTAGTTTATATGGAAGATCATGAAATAGCTGTAATTACTAAAAATGGTTTCAAAGCAAAAACTATTTCTGATGAAAAAATCAAAAAAGAAATTCAAGAAGTGAAACTTACTCTTGAGGAAATAAGCAAAGGCGGTTACGAGCATTTTATGCTAAAGGAAATTATTGAACAGCCAGAATCGTTAAGAAACTCAATACGCGGAAGATTACTTGAGAAAGAAGGTATTTCCAAACTTGGTGGTTTAAGCGGTTACATTGATAGAATTGCTCTTTCCAAAAGAATTATTATTACTGCTTGCGGTACATCTTGGCATGCCGGACTTGTTGGGGAATATATGCTTGAACAATACACAAATATTCCGGTAGAAGTTGAATATGCATCTGAATTCAGATATAGAAACCCAATTCTTTCTCCTGATGATACTGTTATTTTTATTTCTCAAAGTGGAGAAACCTTGGATTCACTTGCAGCACTCAAAGAAACAAAACGTCGGGGAGCTTTAACAATTGGGTTGGTAAATGCTGTTGGCAGCTCAATAGCTCGTGAAACAGATTGTGGTGTATATTTACATGCAGGACCGGAAATCGGTGTTGCCTCCACAAAAGCCTTTACATCTCAAGTGGCGGTTTTAGCCCTTGTTACTCTTTTAATCGGAAGAAGAAAAATTACAAGTCCGCAAGATGGAATGGAGATTATTAAAGAACTAAAATCATTACCGGAAAAAGTTGAAAAAATACTTCAGCTTAACAATGAAATTGAAAAAATTGCAGAAAATTTTGTTGATGCGGATAATTTCTTATACCTCGGTAGAGGATACAATTTCCCGGTTGCTTTGGAAGGAGCACTTAAACTAAAAGAAATATCCTATATTCATGCAGAAGGTTATCCCGCGGCAGAAATGAAACATGGTCCAATTGCACTTATTGATGAAAATATGCCTGTTGTTTTCTTAGCCCCTAAAGATTCTGTGTATGATAAAGTTGTTAGTAACATAGAAGAAGTAAAAGCCAGAGGTGGAAAATTAATAGCTATTGCCAGTGAAAATGATACAACAATTGATAATTTAGTTGATTATTCAATAAAAATACCAAGTACAATAAGAATGCTGATGCCAATATTAAATGTAATTCCTTTGCAATTACTTTCTTATCATATTGCTGTTAAAAAAGGATTAAATGTTGATCAACCGAGAAATTTAGCAAAAAGCGTAACTGTTGAGTAATTACTGCCCAACAGTTTTATTTTTTTAAATCAAATTGATAAAAAAAGCTTAACAATTTTTCGGAATAATCCTTATTTTTTAGTAAATTATCTCAATAAAAACAAACATATTTTTTGTTAAATATTCATTATTTAGCTAATAATGAATATTTATACAAAATAGCAAATATTTTATTGTACCAATCAAATTGAGGTGTTAAATGTCAAGAAAAAATGTTTTAATTATGGGGGCTGCCGGCCGCGATTTTCACAATTTTAATGTCTACTTTAGAGATAATGAAGAATATAATGTAGTTGCTTTTACTGCAACACAAATTCCTAATATTGATGGAAGAATGTATCCTGCTGAATTAGCAGGTAAACTATATCCTGATGGAATTAAAATTTACGATGAATCTGAACTAACTGATCTTATGAAAAAGTTTGAAGTAGAAGAAGTAGTTTTCTCTTATTCGGATGTTCCTTTTAACTATGTTATGACAAAAGCCTCAATAGTAAATGCTGCTGGAGTATCTTTTAAATTACTCGGTGCTCAAGAAACAATGATTGAAAGCACAAAACCTGTTATTGCTGTTCTGGCAACCAGAACCGGCTGCGGTAAATCTCAAACTTCAAGAAAAATTGTTAGATTGTTAAGAGAAGCCGGCAAAAAAGTTGTAGCAATTCGTCACCCAATGCCTTATGGTGATTTGGTAAAACAAAAAGTTCAAAGATTTGCAACTTTGGAAGATCTTAAAACTCATAACTGTACAATTGAAGAAATTGAAGAATACGAGCCGCATATAGCTTTGGGAGGAATTATTTATGCCGGAGTAGACTATGAAGCAATTGTTAGAGAAGCCGAAAAAGAAGCAGATGTAATTCTTTGGGATGGTGGTAATAACGATATGTCTTTTTACAAAGCTGATGTAACTTTTACAGTTGTTGATCCGCACAGAGCAGGTCATGAACTTACCTACTATCCTGGTAACACAAGTTTAAGAATGTCTGATGCGGTAATTGTTAACAAAATTGATTCTGCAAATGCAGATGATATACTAAAAGTTATAAATAATGTTAGAGATGTTGTACCTGATGCAACTATTATAGAAGGAGCCTCTCCTTTAACTGTAGATAAACCTGAAGTAATTAGAGGTAAAAGGGTATTGGTTGTTGAAGATGGACCAACTTTAACCCATGGAGAAATGAAATACGGAGCCGGAACCGTTGCTTCCGAGAAATTAGGAGCTAAAGAAATTGTAGATCCTAGACCTTATACGGTAAAATCAATTACAGCTACTTACGAAAAATATCCTAATATTGGAATTTTATTACCGGCAATGGGTTACGGTGAAGCTCAGATGAAAGATCTTGAAGATACAATTAATAATGTTGAATGTGATTCTGTTGTTATTGGTACACCAATAGATCTTGGCAGACTTTTGAATATAAATAAACCATCTACTCGAGTAATGTATGAATTACAAGAAATTGGGGCAAATACAGTCGAAACAGTTTTGAAAGAAAAAGGGATATTATGAGAAAAAAGTTAGCCGTTATTGCTCTTGGAGGAAATGCACTTTTACGGGGAGACCAAACCGGTACAATTGATGAACAAGAAAAGAATACATTCGATACATGTAAGAAAATAGTCGGTCTTATTAGAAAAGACTTTAATATTATTATCACGCATGGAAATGGTCCTCAGGTAGGCAATATTCTTCTCAGAAATGAAGCCGGTTACGATAAATATAAAATACCTCAAATGCCTATGGATATTTGTGTAGCCGATTCCCAAGGAGGAATTGGCTACATGATAGAGCGTATGATGAGAAATGTCTTAACGGAAGAAAAAATAAGAAGAAATGTTGTTACACTGGTTACTCAAGTTTTAGTTGACAAACATGATCCGGCTTTTGAAAATCCTACTAAACCGGTTGGTGCATTTTATCTAAAAGAAGAGGCCGACTTATTAGCTAAAAAGAATAATTGGATATTTAAAAAAGACTCGCGCAACAGAGGTTGGAGAAAAGTAGTAGCATCACCAACACCAATAGAAATTGTTAATGAAAAAGTAATTCGTTCTCTTGCAAACAGTGGTAAAATTGTTATTGCTGTTGGAGGTGGGGGTGTTCCCGTTTATAAGCATGATAACGGATATTTAGAAGCGATTGAAGCAGTTATTGATAAAGACCTTGCTTCATCAGTTCTTGCAACAAATATTAAGGCAGATGCATTTTATATTTTAACTGATGTTCCAAAAGTTTATATTAATTTTAATAAAAAAGATCAAAAAGCTCTCAATAAGTTAAAAATCAATAATGCACTTAAGTATTTAGAAAAAGGAGAATTTGGTGCAGGAAGCATGGGCCCTAAAATAAAAGCTGCTATTTCCTTTGCTAAAAATTCTGGAAAAGAAAGTGTAATAACAGATGCTGAAAGTTTACCTAAGAAAGGTTGTGGAACTAGAATATCTTTGTAAAAAATAGTATTTTTTTATATTTCTTTTACTAATTCTAAAAATTAGTGCTATTGTATTATAGCACTTTATTATTCGAGCATGCTTTTTTTGTAATTATGAAAGATTATTTTCAATTTTCTAAATATAATACCAATCTTAAAACGGAAATAATTGCCGGAACAACAACATTTTTAGCTACAATGTATATTATTGTAGTCAACCCTTCTATTTTATCTGAAACCGGAATGTCTTTTAATGGCGTACTTACTGCTACTATTTTAGTAAGTTCTTTTAGTAGTATAATGATGGGAATTTATGCAAATAACCCAATTGTTGTTGCTCCCGGAATGGGATTAAATGCATTTTTTACATATTCTGCTGTTTTGGGAATGGGTATTAAATGGGAAGTTGCTCTCGGTGCAGTTTTTTGGTCAGGAATAATTTTTCTAATTTTATCTATTTTTAAAATTCGAACCATGATTGTTCAAGCTATTCCTAAACAGATTAGATATGCTATTTCTGCCGGAATTGGCTTATTCATAACTTTTATCGGCTTTGTTAATGCAAAATTTATTGTAGATAATCCGGCAACATTAGTTTCAATCGCTAAATTAGACCCAATTTTAATTACATTTCTTATTGGTCTTTTTGTAACATCAATTTTAGTGATTAAAAAAATAAACGGAGCATTAATATTCGGGATTATATTTACAACTATTTTATCAATACCTATTGGAAGAATATACGGTGATGCTTCAGTAATTAACTTTGGTGTTCCTACTTTAGTTACATGGAATGGAATATTTTCAATGCCGGATTTTAGTGTAATATTAAAATTAAATTTATTAGATTCACTATCTTTAAGCTTAATACCAATAATATTTGCTTTTTTATTTACTGATTTATTTGATTCACTCTCAACATTTATAGGAGTAGCGGAAGCAGCTAATTTAGTTGATGAAAATGGTGAACCGAGAAATATAAGAAAATCGCTGATTGTTGATGCGGTTTCTACAACAATTTCCGGTTTGCTAGGCAGTAGTCCCGGAACAAGTTATATTGAATCAGCAACCGGTGTTGAGGAGGGAGGCAGAACCGGAATGACTGCGGTTGTATCAGGATTGTTATTTTTACCATTTATGTTCTTTTCTCCTATAATGTCTGTTGTACCTGCTATTGCTACAGCTCCGGCTTTAATATTGGTAGGTGTTTTTATGATGAAACCGGTTTTGAAAATTAATTGGCTCGATTTTGATGATGCAATTCCAGCTTATCTAGGAATGATTTTAATTCCTCTCACATATTCAATAACTCAAGGCATAATCTGGAGTTTTATAAGTTGGACTATTATTAAAGTTGCTTTAGGTAAGTATAACGAAATAACTCCGATGTTAATTATAATTGATATTTTTGCGATTATTACTTTATTTCTATAGAATAAATTTTTTATAAATTTTTCTTTGTAAAAAAGAAGAATATATTTAACTTTGTGCTCCTATTTTTTGGGCGGATAGCTCAGTTGGTAGAGCAAAGGACTGAAAATCCTTGTGTCGGCGGTTCAATTCCGTCTCCGCCCACTTCCTAAACTTTTAGGAATATTTTAGCCGTGAATACCAAACACGGCTATATATAATTCATCTTATATTTAAGTAACTAAAACGGATTACAGACTTATTTTTTTATACACTGTTTGCAATTTCAAATCTGTGGCGCATTCCTCTAATTATTTCATAGTCAAGATATTAAAAATTGTCTGTAATTATTAAAACACTGCAAGGAGAACTATGTTAGAAAACAAATATCTAGCTAAACTAATTTTAAGTTTATCTGTACTATTTTTATCGTATTCATTTAATAGTGCACAAGTAATAAATGATCCGCTTCAAGGAAGCACGGTCGGTACTCAAGTAGGAGGTTCTTTTACTTCCGAAGGATACAAACCTGGTGCTGGAACAAATCATATTTTATATTCTGTTTCTTCTCAAATATCTAACGGTTATATAGAATTTGAAATGAAAGGGTTCACACCAGCAGGAATACCTGGAGAAAACAACGATCATGCTTTTATTACAATGTATGATGGAAGAGGTATTGGAGATACTCCAAGTTGGGCTGCATTTAGAGATAATTACTTCAGATGGAATTTCCACTGGCGACAAAATGCTTCTTATTTCAAATGTGTTGTTAATTGTGCTGCGCCAACAAGTGCCAGATTAAATTCTACATATGCTGTATTTATTGAAGATATGGATGGTGACGGAGATGTTGATATTGATGATAGAGATTGGTACGATGAGCCAGGAGGCAGTTCATGGACTTGGAATTCATCTACATGGTATAAAGTAAAAATTGAGTGGAACAACAAAACCTTTAAAGTGTATGTCGATGGTCAAACAGTTTGGGAAAATCATAAAGCAGGGCTTTATGATTATGCACCTAAAGATTTTAAGATATGGTTAGGTAGCGGAGTTAGTAAATACGATGCTGATAATCCAAATGTAGTTTATAGAAACTTCAAATTATTTAATTCAGGTGGGTCATCAAACTATTTATCAGTTACACCAAGTAGTCAAAATGTTTCTTCAGCAGCAGGAAGCACAACTTTTTCTGTGTCTTCAAATGTTAGCTGGACAGTAAGTGATGATGCCAGTTGGTTAACTGTTTCTCCTACAAGTGGTAGTAATGACGGAACATTAACTGCTAATTATGATGAAAATACGACTACAAGTTCCCGGACAGGAACAATTACTGTAACTGGCGGAGGAATCACTAGTACTGTAACAGTTGTTCAAGAGGGTCAAACAACATCAAATTATCTTACAGTTACACCAAGTAGTCAAAATGTTTCTTCAACTGCAGGTACTACAACATTCAGTATATCATCCGATGTAGATTGGACAGCATCAGATGATGCTAGTTGGCTTTCTGTTTCTCCTACAAGCGGAACCGGAGATGCTACTTTAACTGCAACTTATGATGAAAATACAACTACAAGTTCCAGAACTGCAACAATTACAGTAACCGGAGGAGGAATAACAAGAAATGTTACGGTTGTTCAAGAAGGACAAACTGCTGCTCCGTTTTTAAATGTTACCCCTTCTAATCATGATGTTACAACCAGTTCAGGTAGTGTAACTTTTAATATTGAATCGAATGTTACTTGGGAAGTAAGAGACGATTCGGATTGGTTAAGTAAAACACCAAAAAATGGCAGTGGCAATGCTACACTTACTGCAAATTATGAAGCAAATTCTTTTGCTGACAGTAGAATATCTACTATAACTATTACCGGTGGCGGTTTTACTAGGACTGTAACGGTTACCCAAGAGGGAGCCACAGCTTATTTAAATGTTTCCCCAGCTACTCAAAATGTAGCAGATACTGCCGGAAGTACTTCATTTAGTATTTCGTCTAATGTTACATGGAGTATTACAGATGATAGCGATTGGTTAACATTGTCTTCTTCTAATGGTATAGGCGATTCTACTTTTAGTGCAACATTTACGAAAAATAGTTCTTCGGATTCTAGAACTGCAATAATTACAGTTACCGGAAACGGAATTACAAAAACTGTAAATGTGGTTCAAGCCGGTTTACAATTTACACCTACTCTAATTATTACACCTTCTAATATAGAAGTTACTTCAGATAGTGGTTCTGCAACATTCAATATTGAATCTAATACCAACTGGACTGTTACTGATAATGCCGATTGGTTAACAAAATCACCAAAAGATAGTTCTGGCAATGCAACTTTAACTGTTACCTATCAAGCGAATACTGATACTCTTGTACGTGTTGCAATACTAACAATATCCAGCAATGGAATTACTAAAACAGCTACAGTTACTCAGCTTGGAGCAAAATTATTTAATATAACTGCAGAAAGCAATCCTTCAAATGCAGCAAATATAATTGGTCATGGTCCCTATACTGAAAACTCTACCGTTACTTTAACGTGTATTCCGAATAGTGGTTGGAAATTTGATAGATGGACTGAAAATGGAATTGTAGTTTCAACAGATTCTATACATACTTTTACAGTTGATTCGTCAAGCCATTTTGTTGCTGAATTATCTAATTTAACAGTAATTGAGAAATTTACGGAGGGAACTCCAAAGGAATATAGTTTATTTAATAATTATCCTAATCCGTTTAATCCTTCAACAATTATTAGATTTGCATTACCAGCTGGTGAAGTAGTTAATCTATCAGTCTATAACTTATTAGGAGAAATGGTTGCTCAATTAGTGAATGAGTATAGAACTGAAGGATATCATTCTGTAGAGTTTAATGCTGTAGATTTACCAAGTGGAACTTACCTATATCAGTTAAAAACTGCAAACTATAGTGAAACTAAAAAACTAATTTTACTGAAATAAAAGTATTAGATAAAAAGCCGTGTTAAAACACGGCTTTTTATTCTTTTTTAGTGTTTTATAAAAATATTATCAAACAATTTCTACTAGCTTAATATCAAAATGCAAATCTTGACCGGCTAATTCATGATTAGCATCTATCGTAATATCATCATATGCAATTTCAGTAATTTTTACTACCATAACATTTCCGTCTGCTGTTTGAGTTTGTAACCTCATTCCAATTTCCGGAGTTAAAGTTTCCGGAAGTCTATCTTTTGGTAACTTTACTATTAAATTCTCTTGCCTATCTCCATAAGCCTCAGCTGCCGGAATAAAAATCTTAGTTTCTTCACCGATAGATAACCCCTCAACTGAATCTTCAAATTTCTTCAGTACTTGGTTTTGACCTATTGTAAACTCTAAAGGATTTTTGCCTTCTGAAGAATCAAATATCTGGTCATCATTTAATTTTCCCGTGTAGTGAACTTTTACCGCATCTCCAATTTTCGCTGTTTTCATTTATTTGCCTTTTTTTTTAATTATTACTGAACATATGAAAAATAATAATTATATACAATATTACCTATTCAGTAATTTTGTTACAAAAAAGGCTTGTTACTTTTATTTATAATTACTAAATCTTTTTAGTGAACTTTATTATTAATTGAATACAAATAATAACATTTTTTATTAAATTTAATATTCATTTCGTAAGATTCTTTAGGATATTAAAGCTTTGTTATCAAATTGTAATACAGACTCAGGGGGTAAATGTTGGAAAAATTTTCTACAGGATTAAAAAAAATCTTTACGTTCGATATCAACTATACACTGATTTTACTCTACTTCATTCTTGTTTTTGCCGCTCTTTATTACTTTGAACTTCCTTTTATCTTGCTTGCTTTCTTTTTTGTCGGATTAGTTTTTATCCCATTAATGTATCAACGAAAAATGAAAGAAGCCAATGAACTAAAAATGAAACTTTTATATGCTAAAACAAAGATTACAGATAGAATCAATGATTTTGAAAAAATATTAAAAGAAAATGAACACATTGAAAATAAAAAAGCAATTGAAGAGGTGCTGAAAAATATCAAATTAGATCATCAGGAAAATCAATAATTACATTATTTGCTTAATAATTATTCTAGAAAATTAAACTATGAAATACGAAAAATTGGGGAATAAAGGCCCAACAGTATCACAAGTTGGATTTGGAGCATGGGCTATTGGTGGAATGAATTGGGGCACTACAGATGATGATGTTTCGCTTAAAGCTATTAATGAGGCAATTGACCAAGGTGTAACTTTAATTGACACTGCTGATGTTTATGGATTTGGTCACTCAGAAGAGCTAATTGCAAAACTGATAAAGTAACGTGGAAAAAATAATATTGTTATAGCTACTAAGGCCGGTAATGATTTTTATAATGCTACTAAAGAAGACGATGAAGGTTATGGTGCCATAAAACAGACTTATACTAAAGATTATATTATTAGAGCTGCTGAAAAAAGTATTAAAAGGCTGAGTGTTGAAACTTTAGATATTCTACAATTACACAGTCCGGATATTGAAAAACTTGAACGAGAGGAACCTTGGCTTGCTTTGGAAAGTCTTAAAAAAGACGGTAAAATTTTACATGCAGGGTGGAGTGTTCAATCATTTAAAGAAACTGAACAAGCTCATATTTTAGATGAACATTATGACATAATTGATACAATTCAAGTTAGGTACAATTTATTAGAAAGAGAAGCTGAGAAAGTTCTTTTTCCGAAAGCACTTAAATATGGAATTGGTGTAATTGTTAGGATTCCTTTACTGTTTGGTTTTCTTACCGGAAAATTTAATGAAAATTCAAAATTTTCAGAAGATGATCATAGAAATATGAATCTATCTCATGAAAAACTTGTTAATTATCTTAAACAGCTAGAAAAAATAAAACCACTATTTGATAAATACCAAAATGAAAGTATGGCTGTAACCAGCTTAAGATTTTGTATTTCTCATCCGGCTTGTCAAACAGTTATTCCGGGAGCAAAAACAAGTAAACAAGTTATTGAAAATTGTAAAGCTTCTGATTTGGGAATAATTCCTAGAAATGATATTCCTTTATTATAAAAACAGTTTGTACGAAATTTATCGGCTTCAACAAACTCAACCTTTTAAATTTCGGTAATGGGTAGCGTTTTTTAATCTCCTTAATCAACACTACTATCTTTTTTTACGGTTAAAACACTTGAGTATGTGAATAACAATAGAAAAACAATCAATATTATATTTGAAAGTTCCATTTTGCCCTTAGAAAAATATTCTTAATGTATTTTCGAAAGTTAAAATAATGAGTTTAGTGAGGAGTATCACATAAGGATTTGAAGTAACGAAAAAAAAATATTTAATAATTATTCTTTGTACTTATCATAAATTTCTTTTCTTACCGGGCAAATACAATGAAATGAATAACCAAATGTTCTTGCGTAAGGACAATGTTTATTTTCTTTTTGCACAAAGTATACTTTATTGTTTACACATCTTTCTACTTTACAAAACTTAAAATTAGGATCATGTAAACATGCATGATTAAACTCGCATAAATCAGCTTTAGCTTCCACTTCATAAATCATATAAAATATTCCAGATTTTAAAGAAGTATTTTCAATTAAAGGAATTATATTATAAAATGCAACAAATATTTTAGTCTGAAGATAATTCATTGCAAATATTTTGTTAAGAATTACTAAACAATATGAAAAATAATGCAATAACTTAACTCATTTCAAAACAATAATAAAAAGAAATCTCATATTCATACTTCTATTTAGAATTACTTTTGTTTTTTCTCAAAAATAAATTAAAATATTGGCTTAATATTTGCGATAATAAAAATGAGTACACAATTCTATTAATTCTTTTTTTTGTAAAGGAGTAAAAAAATGGAAGCTTTTTACGATGCCTCATTAACCGCAAGTATTTTAGTTCAAGAAGTTATGCGGGACTTAAATATTAGAGTATCTCCAAGTCAATGTTGTAAAAATGGTCTTGATAAAAAGATTTTTAAGCAATGTAAAAGAATAATTGAGAAAGAATATAAGGACAAAGAATACCAAGAACTACTAAAACTTTATGTATCAAGCTTTTTGGTTGAAGACTCAATTGAAGGGAATGGCATTGTATATGAAGATATTGATGAGGAAAGTTTACTTTCAGAATATGAAGAATATTTTGACGAAAGTATAAATTTATCCAACTGATTATTATTACACTTTTAAAAAATTGTAAAATTATACTTTAAGTGTAAAAATAGTTTTAAAACATCCGGAATTATCATATTTTTAGATACAAAATTTTTATCATTTCAGAGAGTCTACAATGAAAAACGATTATCTTTGCCCCTACTGCAAAGGAAAATTAAAAGTTGACCAAAAAATTGTATTATCTGTAACTAATGAATCAAAAAAGTCCGGACTTGTATTTTTAAGCCCACAATTAGGAAACTACGAAATTAAAACACATCCTTCATTCGAAATTAAAGAAGGGGAGCACTTGGATTATTTTTGTCCGATTTGCCATGCTAACCTTGCCGCAATTGAGTATGATGAAAATCTTGCAAAAGTAATGATGATGGACGATTCGCAAAAGATATATGAAATAGTTTTTTCGGAAATTGCCGGAGAACATTGCACATATAAGTTGGTAGATTCAATGATAGAAAGTTACGGAGAGCATGTAGAT
>JAJRZB010000214.1 GCA_024275455.1 Bacteroidota bacterium
ATAACTATAACTTATATAGAACGCTAAGCATGCATAACGTTCCTTTTATTGTTCTGTTATTCCCGAAAAACATTCGGAAATAATAATGGTTTATTTGACTATTAATGTTTAATATTTCTTTAGTTTTCAACTATTTTCTTAAGTTATTGTTTTTATTTATAAATGTTATTCCCGCTGAAATATCGGGAATAACAATGTGTTAGTCCAGAGGACTCCTAACTCCGCTCACATTCTTTAATACATGTGTGTAAATCATTGTGGTACGTACCGATTGATGTCCCAATAATTCTTGAATGGTTCTTATATCATAACCATCACTTAATAAATGCGTTGCAAAACTATGCCTAAAAGTATGGGAGCTTGCTTTCTTATTTATTTTAGCCAATGTAATTGCACGCTTTACTGCTTTTTGAATAGACGATTCATGAATATGATATCTAACTATTTTTCCGCTTCTCTTTTCTCTTACTTTGTTGCTTGCCGGAAAAACAAATTGCCATTTAAATTCTCTTGAAGCATTCGGGTATTTTTTATCTAAACTGTAAGGTAAAATTGTTTCCCCGTATCCGCTTTTTAAGTCATTGTAGTGCAGTTCTTTTACAAATTCTAAATGTGTAAGTAATCTTTTTTGTATCGAAACCGGTAGAACAGTAGTTCTATCTTTATCGCCTTTTCCTCTTCTTACGGTAATAGTGTTTAAATCAAAATCAATGTCCAATACTCTTAATCTTAAACATTCACTCAATCTTAAACCGCTTCCGTATAATAAAGAAGCAGCCAATTTTGGTACGCCATTCATATTGTCAATTACACTTTTAGCTTCCTCTTTTGTAAAAACTACCGGTAATCTTTTCCCTCTTTTCGAACGTATTACATCGTCCATCCAGCCGAAATTTGTACCTAAATAGTTTTTGTATAAATATAATAAGGCTGCTAATGCTTGGCTCTGTGTAGAAGAAGCAACATTCCTTTCAACCGCAAGATAGGTTAAAAACTTTTCTACATTTATTTTCTCTAACTCCAGCGGAGGTTTTTTCCCGTTAAATATTAAATACTCTTTAATCCATTTTACATAAGCTTCAATTGTTTTAGAACTGTATCCTGAGGTTTGCATTTTATTGCGCACGGCAATTAGCAGTTTAGGTTTGGATGTAATTTTTTTTGTGGTATTTCTATGTACAAAAGTCAAATAATTATTACCTATTATACCCCCTAACAGGTTAATAAGATATTAAATTATTCGTTGCAAATACAACTTTAACTTAGAAAATTATTGTTAAAATTTCAATAGTTTTATTAATGTATAACAATATGTTGTATCTTTTAAAAGTGTTCATCAAATTTTTTATTTTTATATGTCGGTTAGTATGCTACCGAATAATTTTTTCAAAGTAATAACAGACGGTTATCAATTTTTAATAATCAGTCTTTTTTATCAGTAGTGCAACATTTTCTATATGATAAGTTTGAGGAAACATATCTACCGGTTGAATTTTTACTAATTTATATTTTTCTTCGCAAAGAAGTCTTATATCACGAGCTTGGGTTGTAGGATTGCAGCTAACATAAACTATTTTTTCCGGTTCTAATTTTAGCAAGTCTGTTACTGTTTTAGGATTCATTCCGGCTCTCGGAGGATCAACAATTATTACTTCCGGTTTCGGAATTTGTTTGTCTTCAAGATAAGGTAAAAATGATTTATTAAGATCAACTTCAAAAGTTTTAACATTTTTAATATTATTGATTTCAAAGTTATTTTTTGCATCTTTTACTGCGGTTCTAACCGATTCAAACCCGTAAACCTCTTTAACTTTTTCCGAAATAAATATTGATATTGTGCCCGCACCGGAGTATAAGTCATGAACAATCTCATCACCTTTAAACTCTGCAAAATTTAAGGCAGTTTGGTAAAGGTTGCCTGCTTGTAAAGTGTTTGTCTGAAAAAATGAATTAGCACTTATTCTGAATTTATATTTACCTATTTTATCGTAAATTATTCCTTTGCCGTAATATACTTTTTCATAGTCGCCGTAAGCAACCTGGGCTTTACGTAAGTTAATATTGTTAATTACTGTTGTAACAAAAGGGAATTTA
>JAJRZB010000215.1 GCA_024275455.1 Bacteroidota bacterium
AACAAACAAAAAAGAAATATTTATAAATACATTAAATAAACTTACAGAACAAAATTTAAGTGATAAAAATCCTCACCCGTTTGTTGAATGGTTCTTTTATAGTCATCCTTCAACAAAACGAAGAGTGGAGTTTTTAAAAAGTTTATAAATAATTTTAGGAATGTTATGTCAGTAACTAAAAATGATGTAAAAAAAATAGCAGAGTTAGCAAGACTGGAATTTGATGAAAATGAGTTAGAAAACTATACGCACGAAATGAATAAGATTCTCGGATATGTTGAAAAATTAAACGAGTTAGATACTACAAATATAAAACCACTTTCTCATCCGATAGAAAACACAAATGTTTTTAGAGAAGATAAACCGAAAACATCTGTCGTTAGAGAAGAAGCGTTAAAGAATGCTCCCGATAGTAATACAGAATATTTTAAAGTACCAAAAGTAATTAGTCAAAGTAAGTAAATTAGTTTGATATTAAACCCAATAAATAAAAAATGATTATTGGAATAATACCCGCACGTTTTGCTTCTACACGTTTAAACGGTAAACCTTTAATGGATATCGGTGGCAAACCGATGCTGCAACATACCTATGAAAGTGCATTAAAATCCAAGTTACTTACCGATGTAGTAATAGCTGTTGATGACGAAAGAGTTTATGAAGCTGCAAAAAAGTTCGGTGCACAAGTTGAGATGACACCTAAAGAAATAGAAACCGGTTCGGATAGAATAGCCTACGTTGCAGAAAAATTATCTACTGCGGAAATTATTGTAAATATTCAAGGTGATGAACCCTTTATTCCCGGTAAAATGATTGATGAAGCAATTGAACCGTTACTTTTTGATAAAGATGTTTCAGTTTCAACTTTGGCAAAGAGAATTACAAGTGTTGAAGAGTTAAATTCGCCGGCAGTACCAAAGGTTGTTTTTGATTATAATAATTATGCACTCTATTTTTCAAGATCACCAATTCCATTTGTGCGTGATGGAATTTCCGATAAGCAAAAATTAAGAATTGCAGATATATATAAACATATTGGACTATATGTTTATAGAAAAGAAAGCTTATTAACATTTACCAAGCTCAGACCTACCGATTTGGAAAAGTATGAAAAACTTGAACAATTAAGAATGCTGGAGAACAGCATGAAAATGAAAGTAGTAGTTACGGAATTGGAAAGTTTGAGTGTAGATACTTCAGATGAACTTGAAATTGCCAGATTGTATTATCAAAAACATTTTGGAAAAATAAAATCATGAAAGAACCCAAAAAAGTAAACTTAGCAAATATTCCAACTCCAATTGTAAAATCTCATTTTAACGGGTGCAGCTTTTTGGTAAAAAGAGATGATTACACTGGCGTGGAATATTCAGGCAATAAAATTAGAAAATTAGAGTACTTGCTTTTTGATACAAAAAAGAAAAAGTCAAAATATATTTTTACTTCGGGTGGGGATCAGTCAAACCATGCAAGAGCAACTTGTATTGCAGCTTCTTCTTTAGGATTAAAAACAAAATTATTTTTATGGGGCAATCCTAATCAAAAAGGGGATGGAAATTTATTCCTTGATAAATTAACCGGTGCGGAAATATCTTTTATGAGTATTAAGGAATATAAAAATGTTAACGAAATAATGCTGGAAGAATCCAAAAAGAAAAAGTATAAGGAAGCATATATAATACCTTCCGGCGGTTCTTCAACATTAGGAATTTGGGGATACATTAATTTTGTTAAAGAACTCTCCGCACAGATAAATATGAAGAAAATCAAAGGAATATTTTTAACTGCCGGTACGGGCGGAACTGCAGCGGGAATTTTAATCGGACTGAAATTGTTAGGGTTAAATAAAAAAGTGTTTGCTACAAATGTAGTTTACGGTAAAGACGAGAGTATAGAAAAAATTGTTGATTTATCAAATCAATGTATTAAAGACTTTAAAATGAAAATTAAACTGGGCTTTAAAAATTTAGAAATACTCGATGGTTATTCCGAAGAAGGATATAAAAATATAACTCCTGAAAAAATTAATGTAATAAAGAATTATTTTAAAGAAAGCGGAATTCTTTTAGACCCGACTTACACAGGCAAAGCATTTTTTGCTTATAATGAACTTCTTTTAAGCGGTAGAAAAAAATCGGATATTTTATTTTTACATACTGGCGGATTGTTTGGAGCTTTTGCCAAAAGGAAAAATTATTTAGATTAGAGATTATATTTTAAATTATTAGGATAAATAATGGAAAAGAAAATTAGAGTGCTAATTGCCAAATCCGGTTTAGACGGTCATGATAGAGGTGCAAAAGTAATTGCCGCTGCTTTACGAGATGCCGGAATGGAAGTTATATATTTGGGTCTCAGACAAACCCCTGAAATGATTGTAAGTGCGGCAATACAAGAAGATGTTGATGCAATTGGAATTAGTATTTTATCCGGTGCTCACATGACTGTTTTCCCGAGAATTTTAGAAGAAATTAAAAAGAATGATATTGAAGATGTTTTGTTATTTGGCGGAGGTATAATTCCGGATGATGATTTAGAAAAATTAAAAGAAATGGGTGTAGGAGCATTATTTACACCTGGAGCTCCAACAACCGAAGTTGTTGAATTTCTACAAAACTGGGTAAAAGAACATCCGAGAACTATAGTATAAAATATACTAAACCCAAATTGGTTTTCGGATTATTCATTTAAAAAACTCACCTATATCCTCTCTTTCGTAAAGAGAGGACTTATTGAAAATCCGAAAACCAATTTGATTTCAGCATAGATAAATACTAATCTTGTTAAGCCACTAATACGCGAATAACAAAGTTAAATTTTTAATTATTTTTTTATTCGTGAATTAGTGGCTGTTTTTTTCAATTTTGATGTTAATCATAGAACAATAATTTTTGAAACTATAAAGCTTAGAATAGAAAAAAGATTTCCTTCTCATCATACTTAAACAATCCAGCCAATCACTCAATCGCTATTTATCATTTATCATTCATTATTCGCTATTTACCATTCGCCATTTACCAATCTCCACGTTTTCATTATCTTTCATTTTTGATTATCTTTACTAATTAAGCAAAAAGATAGAATAGAATTGAATAAAAATCCTAAAAGAATAATTTACGTAGATATTATGCGTGCCTTTGCTGTAATAATGATGATTCAAGGGCACACAATTGATACGTTTTTATCCAACGAATATAGAACTATGGATTCGGCGTTTTATTCGGTTTGGTATATTATGCGCGGATTTACCGCTCCGATTTTTATGTTTACTGCCGGGTTAATCTTTACTTACTTATTAAAAGCAAATAACTACAGTTTTTTGTCAAATCCAAGAATAAAAAAAGGAGTTAAGCGCGGACTAACTTTAATTGTTATAGGATATTTTTTAAGATACCCAACTTACAGAATTTTTGATTTTACTTATGTCAGTAAAGCTCAATGGACAACTTTTTTTACTGTGGATGCATTACATTTAATTGGCTTTGGATTGTTATTTATAATAATGACTGTCTTTATTGCCGAAAGAATTAAGCTTAGTTTAAATATAGTTTTAATTTCTGCCATAGCTTTAACTTTAATGTTAAATCCGTTTATTGCTAAAATTAATTGGGATAGTTATTTACCGGAATATCTTTCTGCTTATATGTTTAAAAAGAATGGGTCACTTTTTCCGTTTTTCCCTTGGTTATTTTATGTGTTTTCGGGAGCTTTACTTGGTAACTACTTATATACAAATGAAGGGATTTATCTGAAGAAAAGATTTTCCTTTTTTCTACTTTTAAGCGGAGCAGCCTTGGTTTTTACATCAATGGTTTTTTCTTCAATTGGGGATTCAGAGTATGTTGATTTCAATTTTTGGTTTTCATCCAATTCTATAGTTTTTTTTAGAGTTGGTTATGTAGTGTTTGTTAATGGAATCATTTCACTTCTTGTAAGGAAACTAAAAACAATTCCAAATCTGGTTAATGAAACCGGCAAGAAGACTTTGATGCTATATATTGCCCA
>JAJRZB010000017.1 GCA_024275455.1 Bacteroidota bacterium
AGTAATTTTGTATTTCCAATTCTACAAGGAGTACATTGTCCACATGATTCTTCAACAAAAAATTCCATGAAATTTTTAAGTACATCAAGCATATTTCTACTTTGATTGAAAATAATTATTGATCCTCCTGTTGATGCATCTTCGTATGCTATTTTCCTATTAAATTCTGATTCTGGATAACAAAAACCCGATGCTCCACCAATTTGAACAGCTTTTGTATCTTTTGCTCCTGTTAACTCAAGCACCTCCTTAATTGTTGTTCCCCAAGGCAATTCATACACTCCGGGTTTTTCACAATCACCAGAAACAGAAAAGAGTTTTGAGCCTGTCGATTTTTCAGTACCTACACTTTTAAACCAAGCAGCTCCCTTTAAAATTATGTGTGGTACTGCTGCAAGAGTTTCAACATTATTAACTGATGTTGGTTTATTATTGTAACCTGTATTTACAGGATAGGGCGGACGATTTCTAGCTTCACCCCTATGTCCTTCCAGTGATTCAATTAATGCGGTTTCTTCTCCACAGACATAAGCACCCGATCCTAAAAATATTTCTATATCAAAATTAAAACCTTCTTTACCAAGAATATCTTTTCCTAACAAGTTATCTTTCCTCATTTCATCTAAATAATCTTGTAAAGGTTTTAACAGATGTTCATATTCACCACGCAAATATACAATACCGGTTTTCGCTCCAATTGTATAACCGGCAATTACCATTCCGTCAAAAACTAATTCGGGATATTCAAAAAGTAAAACTCTATCTTTAAAAGTACCGGGTTCACCTTCATCGGCGTTACAGATTATATATTTTTCATCACTTATGGAAGCAGCTGTTAACATCCATTTTGTTGATGTAGGAAAACCTGCACCGCCTCTTCCTTTTAACTTTGAGCTTTTTAATTCAAGTAAAATATCATCTCTACCCATTTAAATAGCCTTAATAATTCCTCCACCTCTTTTATATTCCGAGAATATTACGTTTCCGCTTCTTTCTTTTCTATTATATTTCATATTCGCCTCTATTTAACTTGGGTTAAAAGATGAATAGCTTTTTCGGGAGTTAAACTTGTGTAAACTTGATCATTGATTGACATTGCCGGTGCTACATCGCATAAGCCTAAACAGTTTGCATATTCAACTGTAAACTTATTATCCTTTGTAGTTTCTCCGATTTTAATTCCCAATTCCCTTTCAATCGCTTTTTCTATAGCCACTTTTCCTTTCATCTTACAAGATATGGTTCGGCAAATTCTTACAATATTTCTTCCCTTTGGCTTTGAATTAAGAAATGCGTAAAATGATATAACACTATGTACTTCAACAGGGTGTATTTTTAAATGCCGTGCTATTTCCTGCTGAGCATAATCTGAAATGTACCTGTGCTTCTTTTGAATTTTATGAAGGATAGGTAACAAGGCAGACCTATTATTTCCGTGTGCTTTAACTAAGGATTCAATTTCCTCAGCTAAAGAAGTTTTCTCTTCAACCAGCATGATATTTTCCTCTAATAAATTCTATTTTAGTAATTTTTATACTTTCTTAACAAGTTCATCAGATGAAATTGGTTTTTCAACAAAATCATCTACAGGTACTAATTCATTTACACCAAACTGCATTCCAATTGTTTTTGAAATTGATGTGTACATAAGAATTGGAATTTTGACATTTTCTTTTCTAAATCTTTGAGCTAAAAAGAATCCGTCATCCGGTTCGTCCATCATAACATCAAGAATAATTAGATCGGGAGATTTTTCTTTTACAATTTTGTAACCTGCCTCCGGATTGTTCGCTGTAACAACCTCATATCCATTTGCTTTTAATATTAATGTACTAGCTTCAAGGATATCAGGATCATCATCAATTACGGCTATTAGCGCCATTTTATACTCCTAAGTAAATTTATAGTTTTGTTAATATTGTATAAACTATATATCATTAATTTGCAAATTATATGCCAATTATTTCACGGTTAATATAGTTACTTTAACTAACTTAAAAACAAGTTAAACTGAACATATTATCAACTTTTTCCCAAGTATTAGAAATTGCAATTTCTTTTTCTAATATTTGACATTCATAAAGTAAATTAACCCTTAAGGTGTTATTTAAAAGTAAATTTTTATATCAAGTTTTACAATAAACTATTAACTTTGTAAGTGATGAATATTTTAAACAACAAAACAAAAATTCAAACCGCTCAACTTTCTTTAGTTATAGGGTTCTTACTTTTTATTGTTAAGATAGCTGCTTTTTTAATTACTGATTCAAGTGCAATTTTTTCTGACGCAGCAGAATCGGTAATTCATATTTTAGCAACAGGAATGGTACTTTACAGCATTGTATTAAGTTCTCGTCCACCGGATAAATCACATTTATACGGACATGGTAATATTGAATATTTTTCTGCCGGAGTTGAGGGTTTTCTTATAATAGTTGCAGCGGTTTCAATAATGTACTTTGCTGTAGGTGATATAATTGTTGGTCCTCAACCAAAAGATCTTGATATTGGTACTTTATTAATAGGAGCAGCCGGAATAATAAATTTATTCCTGGGTTTATATATTATAAGAAAAGGTAAGAGTACAAATTCTTTAGCTTTAGTAGCCGATGGAAAACATATTTTAACAGATTCTTTTACAAGTATTGGTGTTGTAATCGGTTTAGTGATGGTCTTATTTACTGAGATTTATTTATTAGACCCAATTATAGCAATAATTGTAGCTTTCAATATAGTTTTTACAGGTTATAAATTAATTAGAGAATCGATAGGCGGTTTAATGATGGAAACCGATAATGCTTTATTGGAAAAAATTACAACATCGTTAAATAATATTAGACAAGACTATTTGATAGATATTCATCAGCTAAGGTTTTGGAAGTCCTCGGATAATATTTTTATTGATTTCCATCTTACACTACCCTTCTTTTTTAACATTAAAGAATCGCATGAAATTGAAGAAGAACTTTCAGAAAAGTTATCATCACAAGTAAAATATTCACAGATCAGAACACACTTCGATTATTGTGAACCCTTTTTATGTAAATATTGTAAGTATAGTCCGTGTCCTGAAAGACAAGCAAAATTTACAACACTACTTGAATGGGATAAACACAAATTAATTAGTGAACCAATTAGAGAATAAAAATGCTTAAAGCAAACAATACAGTCTTATCAGTATCAATAATTATTTCGTCAATTATTTTAGGATTTTTCTTTTATATTTCCAGACATGAAAGCAATTCAGTAAAAGTAGTTGGGTTTGCAGTAGAGTCATTCGAATCCGATATAGTTAGATGGAGTTTTAATATTTCTGAAACTTCAACTTATTTTGATTTGAAAAACGGATATAAAAAATTAAATAATAAAGTAAATAGATTTAAAAAGATAATTTCTTCGAAAAATTTGGATAGTTTAGAAGTTATTATTAAACCGGTAAGAATAAATGATATTTACGATAGAAACGGAGTACCGACAAATAAGAAACTTAACCAAGAAGTAATTATTACTTCGAAAAGTATAAACGAAATAGACCAACTATCTACAAATCCTACCGTATTTATTGAGAATAATATTGTTTTCGAATATTCGAATATTGATTATTATTATACAAAATTAGATTTGATTAAAAAGGAATTACTTGGTAAAGCTGTTATTAATGCCAAAGAAAGAGCAAAAGAAATTCTTACAGCATCAGGTAATTCTGTTGGAGAATTAAGAACTGCCAGAAGTGGAGTTTTTCAAATTACCGAACCGCTTTCAACTGAAGTTGCCGGCTATGGTTTGCATAGTACATCCACAAGGAAGAAAAATATAAAAGTTACTGTTTATGCTGAGTTTGAGATAAAATAATTAATTAAAACTTAGGAAGTTTACTAATTAATTTTAGACTAATAGAGCTTCTGCAAAATAAGAATAAGTCAAAAATCTGCTTTCCAGTTAAATTTCTGAGATTCTTACGTCGCTTCGCTCCTCAGAAAGACAGATATTTCTTATTTTGCAGAAGCTCTAATAATTTACTTAAAACTCATCCTGTTTTAGAAGCTAATTTATTACTTCCTCT
Organism: Bacteroidota bacterium; assembly: GCA_024275455.1. Taxonomy (GTDB): domain Bacteria; phylum Bacteroidota; class Ignavibacteria; order Ignavibacteriales; family Melioribacteraceae. The sequence continues at coordinate 4,064 of JAJRZB010000017.1, forward strand.
TGGGTAAATAGTTAATCTTTGTCCAACTCTAATTATGCTACCCTTTATTCCGTTCCAAGCTCTAATATCTCTCGCTCTTACATGATATTTTTCTGCAATTCCTCCAAGAGTTTCACCTCGTTTAACAATATGAATTTTAGCATTGGTTGTATCAATTTTCTTTGATTCTTGTGCATAAGATGTTTTGCCAATTTTTAATTTTTGACCGATAATTATTTTATTCGATTTTAGATTATTCCACTTTTTTATATCACTGATTTTAACTTTGTTTTTCGCAGCAATTTTACCAATTGTATCACCTTTCTTTACAGCATAAAATATGTCTTCCCCTTTTGTAAATAAGGAAGGGTTCTCTTTTATATTGGTATAAATTTTTAGAGTTCTTCCAGCATAAATTCTATTAGATTTTAGTTTATTCCATTTACGTATACTTGAAGGAGATACTTTGAACCTTTCTGCTATTTCACTTAATGCATCTCCTTTTTTAACTTTATAACGGACTAATTTACTACTTCTATTAGTCTTTTTACTTGAGGTATTTACAAAAGATTTACCAGTACCTGTTCCGGTATAAATTAATAGTTTTTTACCTTTATAAATTCTACTGCTTCTTAAACCATTCCATTTTTTTAATTTAGATACTGATACTACATATTTATACGCAATGGAACCAAGGGTTTCCCCTCTTCTTATTCTATGTTCAATCCATTCCTCTCCATTAGTAGCATATAAAATTTTTAATTTAGAAGAACGATTCAGTTTATCAAATTTTGCGAATTCTTCTACTTTATCATTAGGAACATAAAAATTAAGAGTTTGACCAACATGAATTGTAGTTGTATAAGGAAGATTGTTCCAATTTCTAATATCCGAGACCCTTACCTGGAATAAATCTGCTAAATCAATTAAATTATCGCCACTCTTAACTTTGTAAGTAACTAACTCTTTATCGGAAGGAATAATAATGGAATTTGCTTCACCAATTTTCTGCTGATAAATCTTCATAAATTTATCATCATCGGTATTGTGATTAAGAATCATTTTATAAGGTGCCTCTCTATTTGTCGGCTCCTCTTCGGCAAGGGCAACATCAGTATTAAGCTTAAAATCCGCTGTACTATATTTTGAAACCGGAATTTTTAATTTTACCTTTGGATAAATTCTTGATTTTATAGAAATTTTATTGAATTTTGCTAGTTGTCTTAACCCTACTCCATATTTAGCTGCAATCCCCGATAAAGTTTCACCTCTTTTTACTGTATGGAGAACATACTGCAATTTTGCCTCTTTGGGTACTGATTTCAGATTATCAACAAAAGCATCAAAAGTAGCTGCCGGAACTTTCAGTTCATATCCACCCGGATAATTCGGCGGTGTATGATGCTGAATAAGTTCAGGGTTTAATCTTTTCATCTCTTTTAAAGATACTCCCGCACATTTAGCAAGTACACTTAAATCAATAGGCTCATTTATTATGTACTTCTCATATGCAATAGGTGCTTCATAAGTAACATCCGAAAAACCATATTTTTCCGGTTGACTTGCTATCAATGTAACAGCAATATATTGAGGTACATAATTTCTTGTTTCCCGGGGTAAAAACCTCCTGATTTTCCAAAAGGAATTAGACCCGCTTCTACGCATTGCTCGCCTAACTCTACCCTCACCGCTGTTATAAGCAGCAATTGCAAGATACCAATCATTTAAAGAAAAATATAAATCTCTTAAATGTTTAGCTGCTGCTCTCGTAGATTTTTCGGGATCACGCCTTTCATCAACATAAAAATCAACTTTTAGATCATACAATCTGCCGGTTCCTTTCATAAATTGCCACAAACCAACCGCTCTTGCCCATGACTTTGCATTAGGTTTTAATCCGCTCTCCATTAAGCTTAAAAATATCAATTGCGTGGGTACTTCTTCTTCTGCAAATATTTTAGCCATCATTGGGAAGTAGTAGCCTGTTCTTCTAAGCCAATATTCCATGTGTCTTCTGCCTTTACCGGAAAAGTATTCTATATATTGCTCCACATGTTTATTTATCTCAAGAGGGAAATCTCCAATAACAATTGTACTTTCGTTTTTAGGTTCTTCCACTTCGAGATCAGGCAAATCCATTTCGGGCAAATTATTATTTAACCATTCTTCCACTGCATATTTAGGAGCATCTTCCGGTAATTCAGTTAAGTTATCAATATATAAATTGTAATCATCAACAATTGAAGATTCTAATTCCGCAAATGCTTCGTTCTCATCAATATTAGGATAATAACTTAATTCCGTTATAATGCTAAGTGCCGAATCAAAGGCAAAAAGTGCTTCAGAAGTTGAACTCAATGCTTGAAAAGTTAATGCATCCACATATTTTTGGCGGGAACTTTCGAGCAGTTCATTTATTATTGCTTCAGTTTTGATTACTGCAGCAATACTATCTATTTGATAATTATCTTGATTTGTTTTAGTTGAATTAAAAGTTGAGCACGAAGAAAATAAAATAACCGAAAAAAATATGGGTAAAAACAATGAAATTCTTTTCACAGTGTAACCTTATATTAGTTATTGTAAATTATAAGATTATCCATTTTTTATCAAGTTAAATCTTATATAATTCTCATTTATTTATATAAAACAATAAGTTATAAAAAATATTTCAAAAATAAATTCTTATATATTAGCAAAAATATTTTATTTTATGTGTGAAATTATTTTTATTATTCGCCGATAATTTAATTGCTTTAATGAATTAAATGAATAAGTTATTAGATTATTTTGGAATGTCAATATCCAAAATATTAAATAACTTTTTAGAGTTCATTTCTGTTGAATATACTCGAATAAAAAGATAATATTTTTATTTCCGCAAACTTTATTTTTAGGATAATACAACTATGCTTCGTCGTTTAATAATGTTACTAATGTTTTTCTATATCTGTACTAAAGCTCAGCCAATTAATGATTTTACATATAAATTATTCCATTCAGGGGTACATTTTCTTCCGTTAAAAGCAAATTATCAAGAAGCAAGAGTTGGAATTCTCTACTATCCTGATAATACAAACCTAAAAGTTGATATTGGTAATAACGTTGATTTATTATTAATAAAATTCCCCCGGTCTAAAAGTACATTAAGCTTATCTATTGAATTTATGGGATACGCCTTATCAACAAGCTATAAAGGTAATAGATTGCAAATAGATGCTTTAGACGGTTTTTTCGGTGGAAATGCTGCTTTTTCAAAAGATTATGAAAACGGCAGATTCATATCAAGATTTAGAATAATTCACAATAGCGCACATCTTGTAGACGGACATTATGATAAAGAATTAGGTAAGTGGATAGATGATAAAGAGCCAATTCCTTTTACTCGTGATTTTGGGGAACTGACACTCGGATATCAGTTTTATCCTTCGTTCGGCTCTTTGCGAGCCTATGGAACAGTTGCCTATGCTACTTTAGTCAGACCTTCTGAAATACAAAAATGGTCAGGTTACTTTGGTTACGAAGTAGCTTTTGATAAAATTATTGATAAGACTTTTAACGAAAAAACAAACTTATTTTTAGCAACTCAATTTAATTTAGTTGGAAGTCCCAAATATCAACTAAACAGTAATTTTATGGGTGGTGTAAAGTTTGGTGAGTGGGACGGGAAAGGTTTAGTGTTTTATTTATCATACTACATCGGTGCAAATCCGTTTAGTGAATATTATTCAGAAAGAATAAATAAATTCGGTATTGGCTTTTTTGTAGATTTTTTCTAGTTTCAATTTAGGAATTAAATTAGGACCTAATTTAATATTATTGACTTTACTAAAGAATAATCAACCCAATTTTCATCCGATCTGTAAACATCAATTTTACAGTTATTTTCAGAGACAAAAACTTTTAAGAATGTACTTCTGGCTCCTGTATCTCCTTTCCCCCTTGCATGTCCGGCATCAATCTGCCAAATGTCATTTATTTTAGCAAAAGAAAAATTATGAGTATGACCGCAGAAATAAGCGGTTACATTATGTTCCCTCAAAAGTTGTTGAAACCGGAAACTGTTTTCAGGGTGATCATCCAAATTATCTCCCCTATGCCTCATTCTGCCATTATTATAATCCGGCATAGAGATAAAAGGTTCATGTCCGAAAATGAAAATAAACGGTTTTGTATTTTTATTTAAATCATCACTTAACCAGTTATAAGTTGCTTCACTAATATCTCCGTCAAGAGCATTGGTAGATATACCATCGTAATATTGATTTAGAACAATAAAATGAGCATTCTTAAACTCGAAAGAATACATGGTTTTCAAACTGTTTGGCGGACCTTCATTTGTAAGATTAGGAATGTCTTTTTTTAAGTATTCTTCTAAAAACTCCATATCATCTTCAGTTTCAACTTCATGGTTCCCTAAAACCGGGTACCAAAAATAATTTTCGCCTAAAACATTTTTAATTGTTTTAGCAACCGAGGCAGGCGGATCAATATCACCGGGACTAACCATAAATTCACCTTTGCCAATTTTTTTTATTGCATCGCAAACCCCAAGAAAATATTCCGCAGTTTGGTATTCGGGCTCTGCATAATTTCTCATATCGGCAGCAACCTCAAAAGAAAAACCTGTATTTGCAGAATCAGAATTATTTTGACCGATTATTGAATTAAATAACAGTATACTTCCGATAAATATTCTATATAAGAATCTATCCATTTTCAAATCCTTTTATTTTTTTACTTACAATATTTCTCATTTCAATATTTTTCA
>JAJRZB010000216.1 GCA_024275455.1 Bacteroidota bacterium
ATGTTTCATTCTCAACGGTATTTGGTGAAGGGTCTAACCTTTTCCAGTAAAAAAGGAATTTTTTAAGTTTTTCAGAATAATTTTTTGCACTTTCAATCTCATCAATATCAGATGGAGAAGCAATGTACTGCATTTGCTTGATTGCTAAATCTAAGTTTCTTATTGAAGTAGGAAAACCGTAAATTTTTGAGGAAAACTTTTTACCGCTTCCTTTAATCATTTTGTTATGTTTATCAAGTATTTTTACTTCAAATTGATAATCACCCAAGGTAAATTGAAGGTTGCTTATGGTTTCATTAAACTCATTAGTACCTTTGGTAACTTTTACTTTTTTGTCTTTTATAAAAAGTATTTGTCCATCCTTATTATTTATCACATAAGATAATTTCAGACTATCATCTCTATCGGAATATATCTCATAAAAAAAAGATAACGCCGAATCTTTAGAAGTAACAAGATTAGCAATATTCGGAATTATTTTTTTCCCCTTTTTGGTATTTATAAACTTAGATACAATAACAATATCACTAAGTTCAATTGGGCCCTTAAACTCACGAATATTTATAAATCTTTCGTATGTGGCATGTTTTCTCGATTCAACGTCTTCTAATTTGCATACAAACTTGTATTCCCCGGGAGGAACAGAAAAGGTTTTATAACTAATATTAAAACTCCGCCTTGAAGCAGTTTGCTTAAATTTACTTGTAACAATTTTTTCATTACACAGCTTTTCTATTATTAATTTCTCGTCGTCTTTATTATAAACAGAAATTGTTACTGTGTACTTAGCCACGTATCCTTTATTGGTTTTAAGGAATTGCACATTATAATACGGTACTTTTAGAAAAACATCCACTTTTGATTTAAGTGAATCTGTACCTTTATAACTTGCAAGATCGATAAAGAATTTCGGTAAAAAATTATAATTTTTATTCCCCGAATACTCAACTTGTGAAAACAAGTTTGATACAACGAATAATAATAAAATTACTTTTTTCATTTTTTTACTCACTCAATTTATAAGTTTTGCAAATAAATCATAATCATTACAATCAACAATTTCAATACTATAAAACTCACCTATTTTTAACATTGTATTTTGAGCCTTAATTAAAACCTCACCGTCAACTTCCGGAGCGTCTCTTTCACTTCGTCCAATAAAATATTCCCCTTCAATGTCATCAATAATTACTCTCATTTTTGTTCCGATTAACTTTTTATTTTTTTCTAAAGAAATCTCTTTTTGAATTTCCATTAAAGTATTTTTTCTTTCCTCTTTAATTCCATCGGAATTCGGATTACCCAAAATAAAACTGGGCGTGTTTTCTTCTACTGAATAATTAAATATACCAACTCTATCAAATTTAATTTCTTCAACAAATTCTTTTAATTCGTTAAAATCATTTTCTGTCTCATTGGGATATCCGACAATAAATGTAGTTCTTAAAGTTAAATTAGGTATTATTGCTTTAAGCTTTTTCACCAAATTAACTGTAGTTTTTTTGGTAATTCCTCTTCTCATGGATCTCAAAACGTTATCGGAAATGTGCTGCAAGGGAATATCAATATAATTACAAACTTTAGGGTTATCAGCTATTTCATCTATTAAATCATCTGGGAAATGTGATGGATAAGCATAAAGAAGACGAATCCATTGAATATTTTCTATTTCAGATAGTTTTCTTAACAGCTCAGCAAGATTTCTTTTTCCGTAAATATCTTTACCGTAATCTGTTGTATCCTGACCGATAATTATTAATTCTTTTACACCTTTTTTTGATAGACTTTCCGTTTCTCTAACAAGGTCTTCAATCGGTTTGGACTTATGCAATCCCCGCATTAAAGGGATTGCACAGAAAGAGCACGGATTATCACACCCCTCCGAAATCTTCAGATATGCATAATGTTTTGGAGTTGTTAATTCACGTTCGCCGAGAAGTTCTTTCTTTAAATTTCCGCCAAACTCTTTTACAATACCTTCATACTCTTCGGTTCCGAAAAAAATATCTACACCGGGAATTTCTTTTTGTAAATCGTCCTTAAATCTTTCCGACAAACATCCGGCAACAACTACTTTCTTAATTTTACCTTGTTTTTTTAATTCTACAGCTTCCAGAATTGTATTTATTGATTCTTCCTTTGCTGCATCAATAAATCCGCACGTATTAATAATAATACTTTCGGAATCTTCAGAAGTATCGGATATTTCAAAATTATTTGCTTTTAACTGTGCAGATAACCTTTCGTAATCCACAACATTTTTAGAACAACCAAGTGTAATAATTTCTATTTTGTTTTTATTTTCTTCTTTCAATTTTTTTACTTTTTATAATATTGCATCGCTTCGGGCAATAATTTTCTTAAATTATTTATTCTTGTCTGATCCGAAGGGTGAGTGCTTAAAAACTCAGGGGGCGCTTGCCCTCCTTTTTTAGCAGCCATTCTTTTCCAAAATTCAATTGCACTATTAGGATTATACCCGGCCATGGACATAAAAATTAGTCCCAAACGATCTGCCTCACTTTCGTGCAAACGGCTGAATGGAAGTAATACTCCAACTTGGGCACCTATTCCAAAGGCAGTCATAGCCAATTGCTGAGTTAATTCCGGTTCCTTTTGCAAAGCCGTCTGTAATGCCATCCCGCCTAATTGTGTAAGTAATCCTTGTGTCATTCTTTCCGAGCCGTGCTCTGCAATAGCGTGAGCAATTTCATGTCCCATAACGGTTGCAATTCCGGCTTCATCTTTACAAATTGGTAAAATTCCGGTATAAAATACAACCTTTCCGCCGGGCATGCACCAAGCATTAACATCTTTACTATTTACCAAATTAAATTCCCATGCATAACCCTTAAGCTCATCCGATAAATTATTTTCCGCAAAATATTTTTCAACTGCTTTTTGAATTTTTCTGCCAACTCTTTTTAACATTGCAGTTTTTTTAGCATCTTTACTTACGGGGTTGGTCTTTAAAAATTCATCGTACTGCTGAAAACTCATCGACATCATAGTAGCATCGGGGATTAAGCTAAATGATTTTCTCCCGGTAATAGGCACGGTACTGCATGCATCAAAAAAACCCGAGCTAATTATTAAAGAAATTAATAACAAATATCGTTTCATAATTATCCTCTTAATTATATTTAAACTTTCTTTTACTTTAGAGAAGTTCTATTTCTTTTCTTCCCAATCAGTCATTTTGCCATCCCTGAAAAAATATGTTATTGTTCCATAATACCACTGAGAAAATAACCCCCACTTTTCTTTATTTTTTGTTATTCTATCCGGTTTTCCCCAGCTATCTTTAAGCATTTTTTCTGTCATTCCTTTCCAAACCTGGCCTCTGGCAATCCTCAGTCCGTTTTTTTTACCATATTTTCTTATTAATTGTTTCGTTCTTGCTGAATTTGATTTTTCTTCTAAACTGGTTTTAATATTCAGTAGGCTATCAATTTTTGTTAATAGTATTTCTCTTAGATCTAATAAATTTTGTTTTTCTGTTCTCAAACTATCCATTAGAAAATCGTATCGTTCCCTCGAGATTTTTTTATCATTTTGAGCAAGTAAAGTAATTGTGAATATTAATGAAAATAGCAAAATCTGTTTTATCATTATTTTTTTAACCTTTTAAATTAAAATTGAACGAAAAAATATAGGTACAAATAAACAACCGGAGCGGTAAAAAACAACGAATCAAAACGGTCGAAAATACCGCCGTGACCAGGAATTAGTGCGGAAGAATCTTTTACACCGGCGTCTCTTTTTATCAAACTTTCAACTAAATCACCCATTTGACCAATAGTACCGGCAATTATTCAGATAATTATTGCATCTGATAATTCAATTACATCCAGCACAAGAGCTTTAGCAGCAATCATAGCAATTACGGCAAATACAAAACCTGTAATTGCACCTTCCCAGCTTTTATTCGGGCTAACCCTTGGAAATAGTTTATGTTTACCAAATGCAGTACCGAGGAAAAAAGCAGCAGAATCGCACACCCAAATTGAAACCATAATCGAAATAATTAAAAACCCGCCTTCCGAGTAAAACATTTCCGAAGTATTAAAAAACTCTCTAATCTCCAAAATTGTTGAGGAAAACAATCCGATGTAAAAAACACCCAATAAAGTAACACCGACATTTATTATAGCGGAAGATTTATTTCTGAATAGTTCAAAAAGCAGTAATATTACAGTGATTATAATAAAAAGTACGTTAACATTAATAAAGTTGAAGTAGGAATTTATTATTATAAAACCAACTGATAAAAATCCCGAAATAAAATTTGTATAAATACTTTTATTTTTAACAAGTTCAGAAAATTCCCCAAAAGATATTAGTCCAATACCCAAAACAAATATTAGGAAAGGGATTTTACCGTAAAAACAAGCAGCAAGAATTAACGGAATTGCAATTATGGAAACAATTATTCGTGTTGCAGTATTACCGAGAGCCATTATTAATCTTTTACCCTGTTTATATCTTCAATAATTTTTAAAGAATCATCAGCATCTTCTTTTTTAACTAAAACTTTTATTATTGATAAATCCCCTGCTGCCGGAAAATTTTTATCTTTTTGAGATAAAATTATCGATTCAATTTCAGCCCCTTTCAGATTGGCTTTAATCATTTCCGCTTCATACATAACATCAGTTGAATAAACTGTTTTCCAATCTTCGTGATGAACTAAATTAAGTTCAAAATCTTCTTTAGGGATTAATTCTGTTCCGCAATCCGCACAAACTGTAACACCTTTTACATATTCCGCTTCGCAATTAGGACAAATCATTTTACACCTCGTTATTTGTAATTTTTGAGTAGTTTCTTTTAATAAAGATAACAAAAGCAATAAAAAGTGCAAGCAATAAACCAAAACTAATTATATGCGTAGTTATTCCTTCCACATCAACAAAATTAGATTGCATCAATTCTTCTTCACCAAAAATTAAGAAAGCTGTAATTG
>JAJRZB010000217.1 GCA_024275455.1 Bacteroidota bacterium
ATATCTGTAATCACATTTTGACTAGACGGTTGCTGTTCCCCTGTCTGCCCCAAAGATTGATGAATATCATCGTTAGGTATTTCTGCCTCAGTGTTAACAGTGTTATTATTAGTTGTTTCATCTCCAGAAGAAATAATTAAACCAATTATTGCAATTGCAATTATAAAAATGTATATGTATACTGTTTTAATTTTCATAGTATTTTTCTCTGATATTGATAGGTTAATATTTTTTAAACTAACATTTAGAATACAAATATAGTTAAAAAAGTAAGTTATTTATATCTATAAATAATACATATTTTTCACTTGAATTGGATTCTTTATCTTATTATTATTGATTAACACTTTAACAAAAAAAAGGAGTACGCTTAATGGTAAAAACTAAATATTTACTAATCACAACGTTAATGATTTTCTTAACAACTTCCCTATTTGCACAATCTGAAAACACTGTAAAAGAAGCTAAAGTAAAAATTGAAAAACAAGTTGAAAAAGTTTCCGATCAAGCAAATGAAGCAACAGAAATTGCTTCTGATAAATTGAAAAAGAAATGCAGTACTGCAACAGTTGATAAAGAAGCATGTAAAACTATGAAAGAAACAAAGATGTCTAATTGTAATATGGATATGAGTAAAAAAGCACATGATATGAAAATGGATAAAAAAGGACATGGTGCTAATTGTGATTGCGGAGGCTGTAAAATGGCAAAAGCCGAAATGAATAAACACACTAAAGCTCATGGGAAAGATTGTTCATGTGCCTCATGTGCAAAATCGTAAATAATTTTCTGTGAAAACTATTATTAGTCCGGGTCATATTTTTGGTCTCGGACTTTTTTTTATTCCCAACTAGTTAAAATCAAAGACAAAAATTATTGTATTCCATATTATTTCCTATTAATTTCTTTCGATTATATTATTTTAATAAATTAAAACTCCGATGAACCGATTTTTCATTTCTTTTATTCTTTTATTCTTTGCACTTTCCTCTTCACTTTTAGGTCAAATAAAAATTCATAAAACTTTCAGTAGCTCAGATGGATTAGTTCAAAGTCAGATCAGTGATATTTTGCAAGATTCCTACGGTTATATTTGGTTTGCTACAATGGGAGGAGTTAGCAGATGGGACGGAGTAAACTTTGAAAATTTTACAACTAAAAATGGTTTATCAGCTACTCAAGTTCTCGATATGGTTGAGGGTACTGATAGTACAATGTATTTTTGTACATTCGGGAAAGGTATAACAACTTTTAAAAATAATAAATTTGATACCTTAACAACAAATGATGGTTTACTCTCAAATTTTGTATCTAGAGTTTTTATTCATAACAATCAAATTTATGCTGTAAGTGGTGGTGATCTGCAGTTATACCAAAAACATCACTTTGTTAATTTTGGCAAAGAATTAGGTATACCTACCTTGCCTATTAGCGATATAATTTTTTCAGATAATGGAGAAATTATATTAGGTACATTTAGCGGTATATACTTTTATAATAATGGTTTGCAAAAACATTACACTTCTAAGGATGGTCTGAACAGTAATTATGTTACACGCATTCTTATAGATGACAAAAATAACATCATAGTTGGCACTGATAAAGGTCCGAATAAAATTACAAATGGCATCGTAAGTACAGTTTATTTTAATAATAAACCGATCAATGCGTTTATTCAAGATGTGTATGGCACAGATAATAATGAAATATTTTATGCTAGCGCCAAAGGTGTTTATAAAGAAAAAAATAACAAGGTAACACTTATCGATGATCAAAACGGATTGACAAATAATGTTACTTGGAAAATTTTTGAAGATAAAAATCATTTACTTTATTTTGGTTCCAACGGTTTTGGTTTCAGTATTTATGAAAATGAAAAAATTATCAATTACAAGGATTTCCCGGGAATTTCTTCTAATATCATTACCAGCATTATGCAATCCAAAAACGGTTATTTTATAATCAGTACGCCAAAAAGCGTTTTCTATTTTAATCCGATTAAAAACAAAATAATTAAACACTTTCCAAATTTAGCAACCGGTTCCATATATACCGTAAATGAATTTTTAGATGACCAAGTATTTATTACAACCGAGCAAGGCTATATAAAAATAAACAAAAACAAAAAAAGTAAATTCTTAGTTGAAAATAGTGGGTTATTAAGTAGAGTACATTGTGCTGTTGAATCTTTTAATAACAACATTTATTTTGGAACACCCAACGGTATTGTAATCCTTTCTAATAATAAAACAACTCGGTTAACGAAGAAAGATGGATTGCCCAGCAATTATATTTTATCTCTATATTTTACAAAAGATAGTACTTTACTAATAGGAACTCACGGACAAGGAATGAGTTTTTATAAGAACGGAAAGTTTAATAACATCAGTAAAAAAGATGGATTATCAAATGGAACTGTTCAGTGCTTTTTAGAAAGACAAGATAAATCAATATGGGTTGGAACTAATAATGGCGGAATTAACATATTAAAAAATAATACAATCTTTACGGTTAGCTCAGAGAATGGATTACTTAGTGATAATATTATTGCATTGAATGAAGATTCAAATGAGAGAATATATGTTACAACTCACAAAGGAATAAATATTATTGAGTTTATTGAAAATTCAATGAAAATAAGAAGTATTACAGAGAATGACGGTTTAATTTCTAATGATTGTAGTCCAAATGCAACAATAGTTGATAAAAATGGAAACGTATGGATTGGAACATCATCAGGGTTAAGTAAATATAATCCTAATTATGATAATCCCATAAAATCTCCTCCTCCTATTTATATTACTGGTTTTGAAATATTTAATATCTCTCAAAACTTGCAGGAATTTAACAAAAATCCTAGTCTAACATACGATCAGAATTATCTTAAATTTATTTATAGTGGAATAAACATTTCATCACCATTAAAAACTATGTACCAATATAGACTTTCCGGAGTTGATAAAAATTGGGTTACAAGTAAAGTGAACAATGTTCAGTATACTAACCTTAGAGATGGAGAATATATATTTGAGGTAAAAGCTAGAAATGAGTGGGGTTATTGGAGTAAACCGGTTTCTCTTGCATTTATTATTGCTCCTGCTTGGTATAATACATGGTGGTTCTATTCCCTTATAATTATAGCTGTCGGTTCACTTATATCATTTGCAGCTTCATACAGATATAGAAATTTACTTGCCGTAGAAAAAATAAGGACAAAGATTTCTGCTGATTTACATGACTCAATCGGATCAGGTCTATCTGAGATTACAATTCTTAGCGAACTTTTAATTTCTCAACCAAATCCTAATGTTAACGATTTACAAAAAGGATTGAAAAATATTTCTGTCACCGCCCGTTCCCTTGTTGGCAACATGAGTGATATTGTTTAGCTGGTTAATCCGGCTAAGGACTCTTTAAGGGATTTATTATTAAGACTACAAGATTCCTACCAAGAAGTTCTTCTGCAATCAAACATTTCTTTTAAAATAAATAACATTGAAAGTCTTGAAGAAATTCACCTCCCAATGACATTCCGCCAGCATTTATTTTTACTCTTTAAAGAAGCAATTAATAACTCGTTAAAGTATAGTAATTGTACTGAATTAGAATTAGATATCTCTATTACCGGAAATCAATTAACTCTTATGCTTAGTGATAACGGTAAAGGATTTTTTATTGAAAAAGTAAAAAAAGGAGATGGCTTACTAAATATGCAAGAACGCGCAGAAGCAATAAATGGTGTCCTGGAATTCAAATCACAAAATAACAAAGGAACAACTATTATATTTAGAGGAAATTATTAGATTATTAAATAATTATTAAGTAATTATCAGCATCTGCATTACATTTTTTCTTGAAATTATAAGTAAAATTATGATAAAAGTAACAATAGTTGAAGATATTAAACCGATAAGAGAAGGATTATCAGCTATTATTAACGGAACACCGGAATTAAATTGCAATTATTCATATGAAAATTGTGAAGATTTGCTAAACAATTTATTAGATATTACTCCTGATGTAATTTTGATGGATATTAATCTACCCGGTATTTCGGGAATTGAAGGGGTAAAAAAAATAAAAGAACTACTTCCTGAAACAAATATTATTATGCTTACCGTTCATGAAGATAATAAAAGTATCTTTGAAGCTTTAATGGCCGGAGTAACCGGGTATTTGCTGAAAACAACACCTCCGGCACAAATTGTAGATGCAATTAAAGATGCAAAAAGCGGCGGTTCGCCAATGAATTCCAATATTGCAAATAAAGTTATAAATTTAATGCGTCTTTCTCATTCCAAACAAGATTTACTTAATACAATTAAATTATCAGATAGAGAAACGGAAATTCTACAAAAATTATCCCACGTAACGGGCTATAAAACCATTGCCTCCGAACTATTTATTAGTATTCATACAGTTCGATATCATATCAGAAATATTTATGATAAACTGCATGTTAATTGCCAGTCAGAAGTAATAGCAATTGCTATTAAAAAGGGATTGATATAGCAGAAATAACCATAGCATTATAAATTCAAATACTTCCTTTGCTACTCATCATTGCCAAAACTACCTATATCGGTAGTCTAAATATCAATAATTAAGCATTTTTCATAAAAAACTACCTATTAATCTAGTTGATTTGTGAAGATTGAAAACATAACTTAATCCTAAAATATTTTAAGACATGGAGTCAAATTATGAATAACAAAATAACTAAGTTCATATCAATACTTTTCTTATTCACCTCAATATTAACAGCTCAAGAAAAAGAGGTTAAACAAGATACACTCAGCAGTAAATCAAATTCAATTAAATCAATTGACGGAGTAACAGCTTCCGGAAATAAAATTGATTTTAAAAATGAAACCGGTAACGCTATTATTACAATTACTGATGAAGGAAGTAATGTCGGTTCAATTCTTCTTCCGTCCGGTTCTGCACCCGGTACAACAACCAACAAACTATACAATGAAAGCGGTACACTTAAATTTAATGGAGCTGCTATTGGTTCCGGAAGTGGTAGTATTGGGATAAATGATTTAACAGATGCAAAATGGGTTGGAGGCAGTTTATTTATTGGGGAATTAGCCGGGGCAAATGATGATGCTCAAGACAATGGGAACACAGCAGTAGGTTATAATGCAATGAATTCCAATACAAGTGGCTATGATAATACTGCGATAGGATATTCATCTCTTGCCTCTAATACTACTGGAAATAAAAATACTGCTATAGGTTTAGGCTCCTTAAATAGCAATACAACCGGAATATATAACACAGCAATTGGTGGTAGTTCATTATCTAATAATATAGATGGCGATAATAATACTGCTAATGGATTTCAATCATTAATTAGCAATTTATCCGGTGGTTATAATGTTGCCTTCGGAAGTTACGCACTTACTAAAAATACAACCGGTGACCGAAATACTTCTACTGGTTTTCAAGCTTTACATTCTAATACTATTGGAGCCAATAATGTTGGAATAGGAACAGGGGCAAACTATTTTAATCAAGAAGGTTCAAATAATACCATGATAGGTTACCAAGCAGGTAAAGGTTCCGCTTTTCATAACAAAAGCGGTAATGTTTTTATAGGCTATCAAGCAGGTTACAATGAAACAGGAGATAACAAACTTTACATTAATAACGATAATTCCTCATTCCCTTTGATTTATGGTGACTTTAGTACAAATATTTTAACAATAAACGGAAGTTTGATAAGCGGCTCCGGTTCAACGGCAAATGGAGGTAATTCCGTTGCATTAGGTACAAACTGCGCAGCAAGCGGCACGCAATCAATAGCTTTTGGATCTGGAGCTATTGCTTATGGAGAAGCTGCCATTGCCGGAGGTATTGATGCCACGGCTAATATTCAAGCTGTTTCCCTGGGCACTCAAACAAAAGCAAATGCTGCAAACTCTGTTGCTTTGGGTAATTATGTGGAAACAACCGGAACAGGGTCTTTAATAATTGGAGATAATTCCGTCTCTACTGTATTATCAAGTAGTGATGCAAATACTTTCACAGCAAGATTTTCCGGTGGATATAAATTTTTTACTAATTCAGCATCACCGTTCGTAGGTGCAAAATTAGATGCTGGGGCTAATTCTTGGTCTGTAATATCGGATTCAACAAAAAAAGAAAATTTCAAACTTGTTAACGGTGAAGAAATTCTAAGTAAAATATCTAAATTCAAACTGACCTCATGGAATTATAAAACTCAAGACCCAACAAAGTTTAGGCATTACGGACCAATGGCTCAAGATTTTTACACGGCTTTTGGTAATGACGGAATAGGATCAATTGGTAATGACACAACAATTGCTTCTTCTGATTTTGCAGGTATAAATTTTATTGCTGTTCAGGCTTTAGTAAAAAGAAATAAGCATCAAGAAGCAAGTATAAAAATTTTAGAAAGCAGAATAGAGAAATTAGAAGAAAAAAACAAAAAACTGGTTTCAGCAATGAACGAAATGGATGATTTAAAGGCTGTATTAGAAACTTTATTAAAACAACAACCAAAAATAAAATTCAGTAGTAAATAATAATATCTTTTACCAATGCTTGAAACAAAACATTAAACCTTTTATCGGAGCAATCATTTGGATTAGTTATATATTTTAAGACAAGGAGTAGTATTATGTATAAATCAACAACGCTTTTCACTTTTGCCTTTTGCCTTTTTACTTTTGCCTTTTCTTTCGCTCAAGAAAAAATAATTGAAAAACA
>JAJRZB010000218.1 GCA_024275455.1 Bacteroidota bacterium
ACTTTTACTTATAAATGTTTTTTTAAGTTTGGTTGGTTCTGATAAACCGGTATATACAAATAAAAGTGTTCCAAAAAAAATAATAACTACAAAGTTTTTACAAGTTTTGTCAGATTTTAATATTGATGATTTGTGGATAAAAAAGAAAAAAATAAAAAGCAGTAAATATGATTCGGTTAATTATAAATATGTTGTAAAAATACCGAGAGCAGTTCCTATACCATTGGTGTTAAAAGATTTAAACGAAAAATTAATAAAGCACCGGGCAAATATTGTTTCTTCCGAAGAAAATATTAATGGTAAAACCAAGCTTATAATTAAATCAGGTAATTACACGAAATTAATATGTGATTTTGTTTATGATAAAAATCTTAAAAGAGGATTTTCAAATATAGCTTTTCTATTAATTAACGGAGAAGAATTAAACGAAGAGGAGCTTTCTAATTTACTTGCACATCCAATTAAATTCGGGGTTGTACTTCCCCTTGAAATTGAATCTCAATTAAAAGCCGAAAAAATTAAAGAGGGCAATAAAGATTATTTTATAGAGCTTTCAGATGATTCGGATAATATTCTTTTTGAATTGAGCGATGATACTAATATTAAGGAGTTTAACCTTCATCTAAAAAAAATTGTTTCAATGTTTAACTCTCCAAAAGTTTTTTTTACTAATAAAAACACATCCGGATTTAGCAAGAATACGGAAAAATATATTAATGAAAACTTAAAAAAACGAGGCCGTAAAGTAATAAGTATTAACTCTTTCATTTTCCTAAAAGGTGAGTCTCGAGCTGATCTTTTATCCTTGCTAGCTTTTCATTTAAACCGACTAAAAGCCGGTGATAAAAAAGTTTTCAGAATCGAATATGAAGATTTTTTAAATATTGAAGAAGAATTAAATAATTATACTAAAAAAGGCAACAGAATAGTTTTGCCAAATCAACTTCTTTAAGTTTTATCAATAAAACTAATTGGAATAGAGTCGAAATCTTTAAATTGTTCGTTCAACTTTTCTTTATCGCCTACAACTGTAATAACTAAATTATCTAATAAAATATTTTCTTTTCCCGCAGATAAAACTTCATCCAAAGTTACGTTTTCTAAATTCTCAATGTAGTTATTAAAGTAATTACTTTCTAAATTGTAAATTGGCAACAGGGATAAATTCATAGCTACTTGTGAATAAGTCTCGAAAAGTGAAGGATATCGTCTAATTAAATATGATTTCGAAAAATTCAACTCCTCTTGTGAAATATTCAATTTTATATTTTTCAGCTCGGCAAGTATTTCCGTAATTGCATCAACAGTGTTTTCGCTTTTAACCGAAGTTGATACTGTAAAAGTACTGCAGTAAGTATTATAATTGTAATTTGAATGGGCACCGTAAGTGTAACCTTTATCTTCTCGCAAGTTTAAATTTATTCTACTTGAAAATTGTCCGCCCAAAATTGAATTTAATAAAGACCTGGCGTAAAAATCATTTGAGTTTCTGCTTTTTGATAAATGCCCTATTCTTAATTCACTTTGGGCTGCCCCGTTTTTATGAATAACAGAGATTTGTCTTGGCGCATTATTAAAACTAAAATTATCCTTGCTGTCTTTATTTTTTGATTCCCAGTTGCCAAAAAAATCATTTGATATTTTTTCTGCCTCTCCGTACTCCAAATTACCAACAATTACTAAAAAGGAACCGTTTGGATTATAATTTTGCTGATGAAATAATTTTACATCTTCATTAGAGATGTTTTCTAATGTTGCCAAAGTACCGTTTGTGGGATGTTGAAAAGGAGTAGATTTATAAAGTATTTTTTGAAACCCGGAAGAAGCCATAAATGAAGGGTCATCATTAAGCTGCAGAATTTTATTTTTTAATTTTTGTTTTTCCCTTAGAAAATTGTGCTCTTCAAAAGTAGGATTTTGTACAATAAGTGATAATATTTCCAAACTTTTTAGTATGTTTTCTTTTAATGTAAGCAAAGAAATTGTTGTAAACTCTTTGTTATTGCTAATATTTAATATTGAACCTAAAATTTCAATTTTGTCTGATATTTCGAACCCGCTTAAATTACCGGCACCTTCATCAATTAGCATTGATGTAAGTGTTGCCAATCCGTTTTTATTCGGCTCGTCATATATACTTCCGGAAGGAATTATTAAATTAAATTGAACAATTGGTAAAGTGTCCTTTTTAGAATAATAAACCTTTAGGTTGTTTTTTAAGGTGAAAGATAAATATTCAGGTAAATTAAATTTTATTTTCCCGGTTGGTTGAGGTTTTATTGTTCTATCAAGCATAGTATTTAATTGTGGTTATAAAAAAATCCCTATTTGAAGAATAAAATAGGGATTTTTTTTTAGAATTATTCGGTAAAAGCTATTTAATTATTACAAATTCAATTCTTCTGTTTACAGCTCTTCCGTATTCAGTACCGTTATCTTCAATTGGTTTTGATTCTCCATACCCAACAGTTGTTAAATTATCAGCTGGAATTCCTTTGCTTACTAAGTATTTTTTAACAGTTTCAGCTCTCCTTTGAGATAAGAACTCGTTGTACAGTGCATTACCCAGGCTATCAGTATGCCCCTGAATTTCAATCTGAGCATTGGGATATTCTTTTAATACTTCCGCAACATTATCCAAAATTGTTTCAGAATCAGGGGTTAATTGATCACTATCGAACTTAAAGAAGACACCTTCAATTATTAATTGTTCACCTTTTTTAACTGCATTTTCTAATTTTTTACTATTTATTTCTTCCGGAGTTTCATCTTTTGGGCATTTACTGGAGATCCCATCATAAACACTAAATTCAATTCTTCTGTTAATTGCTCTACCAATTTCGGTACTATTATCGGCAACAGGCTTTCTTTCGCCGCAACCGGCTGCATATAATCTATCAGCATCAACTCCTTGCGAGATAAGGTAATCTCTTACAGCATTGGCTCTTCTTTCCGAAAGTTTCATATTATATTCATCACTTCCAATGTTATCTGTATGTCCCAATATTTCAAATTTATATTCAGGATATTCATTAAGTACTTTAGCCGCATTCGATAGAATTATTTTTGCTTCTTCGGTTAACAAATCTTTATCAAATTTAAAACGTACATTTTCTAATACAAAGGCTCTTTCTTGCTGCACGGCACCAACAATAGCGTCTTTAACATAAACTGTATCTATAATTATCTTTTCAACTTCAACCTCTACCGGCACTTCTCTAATTATTTCACGAATACCATAAGGTTCACAAATTTTAGATCTTTCACCTCTTGAGAAATACCATACCGCACCTAATTTTAGGTTAGCATAAGAATCGCCATTACTTTGTAGTAATCCTTTTACTTCATTTACATGATCATTTCCATCAATTTTATTATTTGAGGCTGTTATATAGTCGAATTCTGCTTTCAAATTAATATCATTCCAGAATTTAAATTCGGCACCTACTCCAAGTATTGCTTGGTAACCGACCCAAGCGTCGTTTATTGGTTTTCTTACGTCACCCATAAACGGATTGGAGGATTTATAGTATGTTATACCATACCCAACAGTTACAAAGGGACTAACTCTTTCACAAGGGAGAATATTGTATATTGCTTCTAGATTTAAGGCTCCCATGTTTACAAAATTATCTATTTCACTATTGGCGGGTCCGTAGTAAAAAGACTGTAAAAGTACATAATTGGGTGTTAGTCTAAACCCAAAATGTTCAGTTATGTTATAACCCAATGTTAAATATGCTCCAAAATTTTGATGTGCAGCAATTGATTTATCGCTTATGGTCATGTAACGCGGATAACTTAAACCACCCCCTAAATACCATCCTGATTTATATACTTTAACTGAATCTTCCTGCCCAAATAATAATGCAGTTAATAACAGCATAATGGTAAATATTCTTTTCATTTCTTTTTTCCTTATGTTAGTCCATATACAGGGATATTGATTATCAAAAATTTAAATAAAAATAGAATTAAAGTCCATAAAAAACAATAAAATACAACAATTACTTAAAATTATTTATAAGTAAGCCTCACTTAACTTTTTATGATCTAAGGAACTAACCAAATCAAACTCTTCTATTGCTATTTTTTCTACATCTCCGAAATATTTATTTTCGGTACTTTCCTTTTGTATGCTTGCATTTATTTCTTTTACACTTGCAATCCTAAGTTTGTTCACAATTATGTTGTTGCCGCCTTCCGTATCTACTTTTCCTTCTATAATGTAAGGACCCATGGACATTGTAAGTTCTGCATATTTAGTATACGCTTGAGGAAATATAACTGCTTCAAAAGTTCCGGTTAGATCTTCTAATGAAAGAAATTTCATTATTGTCCCTTTACGAGTTTTAATTCGTTTTGATGCCATAAACCACCCGACCATTTTGATATTTTTATTGTTGTATTTGTGCATATCCTTTGCTTTTACTATATCAAGTTTGCTAATAATATCTTTAAAAAAATGTAAAGGGTGGCGTGTTACCATATAACCAAATGTTTCATACTCTATTGTACATATTTCTTGCAGGGAATATTGTTTTTTTGTTTTTACTTCTTTTTATAAGTTAGCATATTGAAATGGGAAAAGAGTATTTGCATCAGATTGAAATAAATTCTTCTTATGGGTATAAATATCCAGGAATCTCATTAATGTAGGGCGAGTTTGTTTTAAGCAATCCATAGCACCGCATTTAATTAGCAATGCGGTTTCTTCATAACCCAGGTTTGTTCTAATAAAAAAGTCTGCCATGGATATAAATTTTCCGTTACCCTTACGCTCAGCTATTATTTTATCTATAGATTTTTTTGATAAGTTTTTTATAGCTATAAATCCAATCCTAATTTCTTTTTTTTTTCCAATGTATTCGTATTCACTTTTATTTATTGAGGGGAGTTTAATTTGCAAGCCCATTCTTTTGCTTTCTTGAATGTAAACTGCTGCCGAGTAATACCCGCCTCGATTACTAAGAACACTTGCCATAAATTCTGCCGGATAATGTACTTTTAAATATGCTACTTGAAATGAAAGCAAGGCAAATGAAGCACTGTGAGCTTTACAAAAGGCATATCCGGCAAACGATTCTATTTGTCGCCATAGTTCTTTAGCCTTTGTGTTTGTTAATCCTTTCTTCAAAGAAGATAAAAAGAATTTATTTTGTAATTGTTTCATTGCTTTATGCGAGCGCATTTTTCCGCTCATAGCCCTTCTTAAAAGATCGGCTTCCTCTAAAGTAAGTCCTGCAATATGATGAGCAATTTTTATTACATCTTCCTGGTATATCATCACTCCATAAGTTTCACCAAGATATTCTTCCATTTGAGGAACAAGATATTCCCTTTTGTTAGGGTCTTTATGTCTTGAAATAAACTCCTGCATCATTCCGCTTTCTGCAACTCCGGGGCGTATAACGGAACTTGCAGCGGTAAGCATTTCAAAAGTATCGCACGATAAACGCTTTAGCAGAGAGCGCATTCCCGGAGACTCGATATAGAAACATCCGATTGTTTTACCTTTGCGCATTAATTCTTTTGTACTTTCATCATTAAAGATTGTTTTAAAATCATAAATATCAAAATCTATATTCTTTGTATTACGCGGGAGCAAAGGGTAAATAGCAGGAATGTTCAGCAAGTTTTGACTTTTATTTAAAGAGTATTCTTTCATGTTAACAAGAGCAGAATATGTGTTTTTGTTTCTTACTCCTTTTTTTAGAGTAGTAAACATTTGTTCACTATAATTTAAATATTATAAATGGATTAGGCAAGTGATAAAGTTATGGGAGAAGTTGGTAAGTGGTGTAGATATTTGTGGTAAGAAAGTAAATAATCTTTGGTTAACCTGACACTTGTACCTGGCAAGATTAGCAAGTGTGAATTGACCTAGATTTTAGCTTTTAAAATCATCTCAGCAAACTCTCTAAAAACTCCTTCACCGCCTTTTCTCGATAAAACAATATCAACAATTTGTTTGACGTCTTCAATTCCATCAATTGGGGAGGCAGTAAGTCCGGCTTCTTTTATAATTCCAATATCATTAACATCATCGCCAATAAATGCTACATTTTCCGGAAGAATATTTTCCGCTTCACAAATTTCTTTCATTTTATTTTCTTTATCCCAAACGCCCATATAAAGGTAATCAACCTTCGTTCTTTCTGCCCTTAGTTTTACTAAGTCAGAAGTATCTGTAGTAATAATAGCGGTTTTAATGCCCACTTGTTTTAATAACCGTACACCCATACCATCTTTAACATTAAATTTTTTCATTATCAATCCTTCAGAAGTATAATATAATCCTCCGTCGGTAAGGACTCCATCAACATCTGTAATTAATAGTTTTATAGCTTTAAGATTTTCTTGGAGCTTATTAGAATTTTGCATTTTTAAAAACCTTTATGAAAAAAAAATTTACACGCTAACATAATGAAAAAAATAATACTTAAACTGATTTTTTAGATAAATAGAGTAAAGTATTATTATAAAATACGATAGGGAAATACATGGGAAATATAAGAAAAATTAAAGAGAAAAAAGGGTAGCAAAATCTTTTTACTTTTAAAAATGATTTCTTATATTGACTTGTCTAAAGGAAAAAAGATGACCAAAAATCAGGTTTCATTTGAATTGAAAGAGGACATTAATTGCTTATGCAAATGAAATTTTTAACTCCATTATTGAATGATTTTTTCATGCCAATTCTTACATTAAATTCAACTAATATTTTTCTTAAAATTTATAAATGTTAAGTTTATGTTAACAAACATAAAAGTAATTGGTATTGTAGGCTCTTTTTTTTATAATTGCGGAAGCAAATAACTAAATAAACATATTTTTTCACAAAATGAGGAAAGCTCTATGGCAAAGTTGTACAAATTCACACTACTGGCTTTATTGCTAGTAACTTCAATCACCTTTGCCCAAACTTATAAAGTTTCGGGTAAAGTAACTAGTCAACAGACTGGTGAAGCACTTATTGGTGCCAATGTGTATGTAAAAGGCTTAGCAATTGGTGCTGCTACCGATGCAAATGGTATCTATGAATTTAGTGTACCTTCCGGTAGTTATACAATTATTTGTAGTTACATTGGTTTTGAAGCTGCACAAATTACTAATATTAATGTAACTAATAATATGGAACTCAATTTTGAACTCAAGGACTATGAATTTTCTTTGAATGTTACAGTATTAGCTGATAGAGCAAAAGAAAGAGAAACTCCTGTTGCTTTTACTAATGTTGATAAGAAAGATATAGAGTTTAAATTAGGTTCGCAAGATGTACCATTAGTTCTTAATACAACACCTAGTGTTTATGCTACTCAACAAGGTGGTGGTGCTGGTGATGCAAGAATTAATGTTAGAGGTTTTGATCAACGTAATGTTGCAATTATGATCAATGGTGTCCCTGTAAATGATATGGAAAATGGTTGGGTTTATTGGTCAAACTGGGATGGAGTTGGTGATGCTACATCTTCTATCCAGATTCAGAGAGGGTTAAGTGCTGTAAACTTAGCTACTCCTTCAATTGGTGGAACAATGAATGTTATTACCGATCCGACACAAGCAACATTTGGTGCTAAATTAAAACAAGAGTTTGGAGATGCTTCATTCATCAAAACAACCTTAGGTGTTAATACAGGTTTAATTGATGACAAATGGGCTTTAAGTGCAGTTATAGTTAAGAAAACCGGAAATGG
>JAJRZB010000219.1 GCA_024275455.1 Bacteroidota bacterium
CCAAAAGAAGGTGGAGTAGGTTTAGCTAGAAAAATAGGAATGGATTTAGCACTTAACTATCTTAATTACAGAAGTGATAAGAAAAAAATCATAATTTCACTTGATGCGGATTGTACAGTTACAAATAACTATTTAAAAGAAATTATAACAAATTTTAATGATAAAAATTTTCATGCAGCGGTTATAAATTTTGAGCACACATTACCGGAGAGTAATTTTGAAAAAGCTGCGATAATTAATTATGAAATATTTATTCGATATTATGTGTTAGGATTAAAATATGCCAAATCGGCGTATGCATATTATTCTGTTGGATCAACAATTATTTGTGATGCGGAGAGTTATGTAAAAGTAGGGGGAATGAATAATAGAAAAGCCGGCGAAGATTTTTACTTTTTAGAAAAATTAGCTAAGCTGAATAAAATCAATAAAATTGATAGTGCTACAGTTTTTCCTTCAGCCCGTGTGTCTTCAAGAGTTCCATTTGGAACCGGTCAAAGAGTACAGAGATTTATAAATCAAACTAAAAATGAATATTTATTATACGCCCCAATTACTTTTGAAATTTTAAAACAATGGTTGGAAATTTATAACAATGAAGAAAAAAGCCAAACTTTTTCAAAAAGTTGGACTTTTGAAAAACTGCAGAAAGCCAAAGAAATAAATCCGTTGCTATATGAGTTTTTAATTAGGCAGAATTTTGAAGAAGATTGGTTAAAAATATTATCAAATTCAAAAACAACTAAGCAAATAGGTAAACAAAAACTAATGTGGATGGATGGTTTCAGAACTTTGAAATTACTTCATTATTTGAGAGATAATAAATACAAAATGATTAATACTTTTGAAGCTGTAAATCAACTTCTTAAAATGTATAATATAAATATAAATTTTAAAACGGATGAAGAAATACCATCACTTAAAATTCAATTACAATATTTGAAAATTTTAAGGAAATTAACTTAGTTAAGATTCTCTAATTGTAATATTAAGAATTCTGTTTTTATAATTTTTCGTCATTCATTTCATTTCTCAAACAAAATTATTCTAATTGTGGTTTATCCATCTTCTCAATTTAATCCGAAAACACTTTTATAAATCGCATCATGAATAGTTGGTCTGAACTCAATAATTTTTCTGTTCTTTCTGGTTGGATGTACTCTGTTTGTGAGTAAAATAACGAATAATTTTTTATTCTTATCAACCCATATTGATGTTCCGGTATACCCGGTATGCCCAAAAGAATTCATAGAAAAATATTTACCGGAAGATGATTTTTCTTTTGACTTTGTATCCCAGCCTAAACCTCTATCGCTCTGTTCCGTTTGCTTAGCGGTCCATTTATCAATAATATTTTTACTAATGATTTGTTTATCATTGTACTTCCCGCCATCTAACAACATTCTGACAAACTTTGATAAATCTTCTGCTGTAGAAAAAAGTCCGGCATGACCGGCTACTCCGTTTAACATATATGCCCGTTCATCGTGAACTTCTCCTTGCAATAATCTCATTCTCCAAAAATCATCCAACTCCGTAGGAACACAATTTTGTTTCATTTTGTTAGGCGGATTATACATTGTTAAGTTCATCCCCAAGGGTTTGAATAAATTTTCATCTAAAAATTTATCTAATGATTTCCCGGAGATTCTTTCAATTACTTTTTGAAGCGTGATCATTCCCAAATCGCTGTAAATATATTTTGTTCCGGGTTCGTAAATAGGTTCTAAGTTCATAATATCATTTATAAC
>JAJRZB010000220.1 GCA_024275455.1 Bacteroidota bacterium
AGGCAGTACATTTTTAATTGAATTGCCTATTATTAACTAAATTATTAAGTGAACATACCGATAGTAAGATGCTGTTTGTTCTCTAAATATTATGTAATAGGAGAGATATGACAAGAATCACTATTGATGAAGCAAACCAAATTGCTTCAAAGTATTTTAAGTTGTTAATTGATCGTCATATTGCTCAAGGTTTTTCCGCGCAGGTGGTTGAAAAAAAAGGAGATAAAAGCCGGTCCGGTTTTTATTTGGAGTTTTGTAATGCGCAGAACAATACTAAGAGCTACAAAATTGTAGCAAGTAACAACTAACTTTCTTGGTATAGGGTGGGAATAATTCTCACCCTTTTTTTTTGCACATCTTTTATTAGCTGTATCACAAAGAAATTGATTTACACTCAAATTTAATCCCCAAATTGATTCAGAACACAACTTGCTTAATTATTTCCAGCTTATTAGTATCAGAATTAAACAAATTTTGTCAACTAATTAGCGGGGATAACTTGAAACCTTTAAAAGCATACTTAACCCTTTCTCTTATTATCATTTCTGTTATCGTATTAGCTTATGTAAGTTATCTGACCGGTTATGAGAAATCCGAGAAAGAAATGGATTCATTATTAATGACAATGAACATTGACAGTAATATAGTTGTTACAGGTTTATACGAAGAATTGCCTAATAATTTAAGAAAAACAATGCACTTTTATATTGAAGATACTCCAACTATAGTTAAAAATGTTGTAATTGTTGCTCAAGTAAAATATATAACAGTTGGCGGTGAAGAAATTAATGTTGATAGCGGAGAGATCTGGAAACTTATTAAAAAGGATAAGATTTTTCAAAGACAATTTAACAGTGATAAAGAAGAAAAGAAAGAAACTGTACCAAGCAGTCCATTTGCAAGTTTATTGGATAAATAAAAAATAGAAAAAATGTATCTTTAGGAGATAATAAAATGAGAGCAAATCTATTTAGTTCAAACAGTAAGAATGGAGTATATATAAACTCCAGAAATCTTGAATCAAAAAAAGTAACAAGGTTACAGAGTATTTATGATTCGAGTACGGATAATACAGTTGTAATGGTAAATTTTAACAGGGCAACTGTTTATGAAGCAAAAGAGTTTTACTAATATATTCAAGAATTGATTATTAATGGAAAACACAGGTTAATAATTGATTTAGAAAATGTATATTTCATTGATTCTGTATTTTTTGGAACTTTAATAAAAATTCTTAAAAGAGTAACCCCGGAAAATGGTTATGTAAAACTGATTGTTGATTATAAAAGTAAACCGGAATTATTATCAATTAGCAATTTTGAAGGAATTTTTGAAATATTTCCAAGTTTATTTGAAGCAATACATAAAAATAAAGCCAGTTAAATTTTAAAGTTTGGATCGGGCAAATCTCTCATATAATGCTCTCTCCTAAAGATCATTTTTGTCCGATCCACGATTTTTACTTCTTAAAATAACTATTCCTTTACTCACGCGGTATAAAATCCTATAATTTCATTATAAAATCAGAAAAAGTTTGGTCAATTTTTAATTAAATCTTATATTATCCCTATTAAATAAAGGATTTTCTAAAAAAATCTTTATAAAGTATTTAAAGTGAGTAAGCGAATGTTTAATAAAGAGCTAAAATTTATTTCCGATCTAAATTTAAACAAACTACAAGATTTAGGTTCAAAATTTACACTTCGAGAAATTAAAAACAGTAAAATTCATCCATCACTATTTAAATATATTGAAGCATCGGTAGAGCTTGAAATTTTACAAGACCGAATGAGAATGCAGTCTAATTCTAAATTTGATTATAGTGGCGATAGAATAAATAATTATTTTAGCCTGATTACAAAGGAAATAAAAAGAGTAAAAACATTTTAATATAGTTATGCTTCTACACTTTTACAAAAAGCAATAGTTTTTAATGCTAATTATTTAACAAGACCAAATCACACTTTGGTTCAGTTTCTCTATTCAGATGCATCAGTCAGAACAATTGACGAACTGCTAGCTTATTTAGCTCACTCATATTATTACCGGTATTTACAAAAAATACTTTTAACCTATTTTGATAAGAAAAAAATATTAAAATTGAGCAAGGAAGAATTTGCATCCCTTCTAATGAGAGTTGACTCAATAAGCAGAAACACCCATTTGTATGATACTTTAGATACAGCTATTAATTCAATGGCAAATTTTTTCGATCCGAGTCTTAACACTTCCGAAAGAGTTCCGTTAGAAGCTGTTCGACTTTATCTTAAAGAAAAAGGATTAAATGAATTTTTAACTAAGTTTAATAATAAATTTGGTGAAGAAAACAATTCGTTACAATTAGCTTCGGAAATTCAAAGTGTACTAAAAGCAGTTATTCCTGAAGAAGAAATCGAATTGGAGGATGTTTCTAAATCTGATGAAGATGAATTTATTGCTGCCGAAGAAACAAAAGATTCAGATACAAGTGAAAAAATCAATCAAGAAGCGGATCAAGCTGATGTAGAAAAGACCAATACCATAGAAGAAGATGTTGAACAACCAGAACAAATTGTAGCTGAACACACCGATCCGGTTGTGGCTTCTGAGGATGATTACCACGTTATTGAGAATCAGGATATTCTTAGCGAAAATCATTTAACCGATCAGACAAATATGGAAATTGAAACCGTTAAGGAAAACAACTTAGCGGAAAATGAAGCTACAGAATTTGAGACTCCTTTACCGGAAGAGCAAGAATTAGTTGAAAATAGAGAGAATGAAACGCCCGAAATTTTTAAAGAAGAAGTTGAAGAAATTAAGGAAACAAGAGAAAAACCAAATACAAAGGGATTGATTCGAAAACTTATTAACTTATTTCCCATCTATGATTCATTAATTAAAAAACCAAAACCGTTCGAAAATACCGAAATACAAAATAGATTTGAAACAGAGTTGTTGGATACCGAAAATAATGAAACTAAGTATCAAATGGATATTTCAACTCTTCATGAGGAATTAATAATTGAAAATGAATCATATGTTAATAATTCACTTGAAGACAATTTTGATGGGCAAGTTAGCAGTAATGAATATGATGAATATATGAGTAAAGAATCTCTTTTACAAACAGATAATCAATCTAATGATAGAAGTTTGGAAATTGGTGAAAAAATAGACGAAATTGTTACTGACCAAAAGTACGAGGAAGAGTTTATTAATCAAGTA
The DNA here is from genome assembly GCA_024275455.1 of Bacteroidota bacterium. Lineage (GTDB taxonomy): Bacteria > Bacteroidota > Ignavibacteria > Ignavibacteriales > Melioribacteraceae. The sequence continues at coordinate 3,208 of JAJRZB010000220.1, forward strand.
ACAGATTCTGAAGAAATTAATAAGGATATTGAAGAGATTCAAGAATTACCCGAGATTCTTGAGGATGAGAAACTAAAACTACTTGAAGATGAGGATAAAGAAATAACAGAAGTGTTTACCGACCTTTCCTTTCTTGATAAAAGTGATGATGTTATTATAGAATCTGACGACACAAGTGAAATTATTAAATCGGTAGAAGAAGAAACAATTTTAGAAAATGATAGTTATCAAGAAAATAACTAATATATTGAAAGTGGGAATGTTTCTGTGGTTTACTCGAGTTTTAAAGAAATGTTAAAAGATCAGGATATGACAAGTATTATTGAAGCAGTTTTTGATTATGATATGGAAGACTACCAAAGTGTTATAGATGGTATAAATCAATCTTCAAATATAGACGAAGCATTTAAAGTAACAGAAAAACATCTTATTGAAAATCATATAGATCCTTCTTTAAAAGATGTGCAAGAATTTAAGAAAATTATCTCAAATTACTTTTCTCAAGCAACTACATAATGTTTATAGATTATGCTGAAATATTTATAAAAGCAGGCAAAGGTGGGAATGGTGCGGTTGCTTTTAGACGGGAGAAGTACGTCCCTAAAGGAGGTCCCTCAGGCGGTAATGGCGGAAAAGGTGGAGATGTAGTTTTACAAGTTGATACAAATCTCCATACACTCTTAGATTTTAAGTACCAGAGAAAATATATAGCAGAAGATGGACAGAATGGGGCAAACTCACTTAAAGATGGAAAGAGCGGTGAGGATTTAATTATTAGAGTTCCTCGCGGTACAATTGTAGTTGAGAAAAACAGTAAAGAAGTAATTGTTGATCTTGAAGAAGAAAATCAAAGATTTATTCTTGCAAAAGGTGGCAGGGGAGGAAAGGGTAATAGCAATTTTGCAACTTCCACAAACCAAGCCCCAAGATTTGCCGAGGACGGTAAGCCCGGCGAAGAACTTTATATAGTTCTCGAATTAAAACTTATTGCAGATGTTGGTTTGGTAGGGTTTCCAAATGCGGGAAAATCAACTCTTATTTCTACAATATCTGCTGCCAGGCCTAAAATTGCAGACTATCCGTTTACTACATTAAAACCAAATTTGGGCATTGTAAAATACAGAGATTATGATGGTTTTACGGTTGCTGATATTCCCGGAATTATTGAGGGAGCGCATTTAGGGAAAGGACTTGGTCATGAATTTCTTAGACATATTGAGAGAACCGGACTTTTACTAATTCTTATTGAGGCCACATCTGAAAATATCGAGAAAGATTATAATGTTTTGCTGCAAGAGCTGAACAATTACAGTAAGATATTATCTAAAAAAGAAAAAATTATTGGTATTTCTAAAATTGATTTACTTTCCGAAGAAGAATTAAATAAAATAAGAGAAAAAACAAATTCAATTTTTGATGAAAATGTAATTTTCTTCTCATCAGTTTCTCAACAAAATATTAATCTGTTATTAGATATAATATGGAACAATCTGCACCGTTAAAATCATCCAAGTTAATATTATTAGTAGGACTATTATTATTAACAACTTTTTTTATTGGATTTTTGAGTCTAACAATCGGTTCAATTGAAATCAGCTTTTCAGAAATAATTAATATTTTAACCGGTAATTCTAATAACGAAAACCTATCTCAAATTATTCTGAAAATAAGGTTACCAAGAGTTTTATATGCCATACTTATCGGAGGCGGGCTTTCAGTATCCGGGGCAGTATTTCAAGCAATATTAATGAATCCTTTAGCTGAGCCTTATATACTTGGTATTTCGAGCGGCGGAACATTTGGAGCGGTACTTTCATTTTTATTAGGTTTATCATTTTTGGCA
>JAJRZB010000221.1 GCA_024275455.1 Bacteroidota bacterium
AAAGCAATTAAAGGATTAAAACCGGAATTATTATGGCAGCATTTTTATGAATTAAGTCAAATTCCAAGACCATCTAAAAGAGAAGAAAAAGCTGTTGAGTTTGTTAGAGAATACGCTAGAAAGAATAACTTTAAATTTGATGAAGATAAAGTAGGGAATATTGTTATTCATATTCCGGCTTCAAAAGGGAAAGAGAAGTCTCCTACAATTGTTCTTCAAGGGCATGTAGATATGGTGTGCGAAAAAAATAAAGGAACTAAACATGATTTTGATAAAGATCCAATTGAATTAATAAAAGACGGCGATTGGATAACTGCAAACGGAACTACACTTGGTGCAGATAATGGAATAGGTGTAGCTGCGGGAATGGCTGTAGCACTTGATAAAACCGCGGTTCACGGTCCGCTTGAAATTTTGTGCACGATTGATGAAGAAACCGGAATGACCGGTGTAAATGAACTTCAGCCTAAATTTATTAAGGGGAAAACCTTACTAAATATGGACTCGGAAGAAGACGGAGCATTTTATGTCGGATGTTCAGGTGGTAAAGATACAGCCGGTATTTTTAAATTGGAATATTCCCGGGTTAAAAAAGGATTTGTTCCATATGAAATTATGGTAACAGGATTAAAAGGAGGACACTCCGGTTTAGATATTATTATTGGCAGGGCAAACGCCATAAAATTATTGGGGCAGTTACTTAATAAAATTGAAGTGCCATTTCAAATTGCAAGAATATCTGGGGGGTCATTACGTAATGCTATTCCGAGAGAAGCGGAAGTTGTAGTAATGTTAGACCCGAAAAGTATTTCTAAAGTTAAAAAAACAGTTAAGCAATTTGTTGCCGATACTATAAGGGAATATCAAACCGTTGATGGTGGACTTGAAGTAAAAGTTAAAAAATTAAATGAAAAAATAACTAAGGTATTTAAACAAGACATAAGTAAATCTGTTATAAATACAATACTTGCATTACCACATGGAATTATTGCAATGAATCATGATATTTCCGGTTTGGTAGAAACTTCAACTAATTTAGCTACGTTAAATATGGATACTAAAAATTTAGTAATTGGTACTAGTCAGAGAAGTTCCATAGAAAGTGCTAAAGATAATATTGCATCAACGGTTAAAGCGATATTTACATTAGCCGGAGCCAAAGTTACCGAAGGAGACGGATATCCGGGTTGGCAGCCGAATATGGATTCAAATTTATTAAAAGTTTCCAAAAAGGTTTTTAAAAAGTTATTTAAAAAAGATCCTGAAATTAAAGCAATTCATGCCGGATTGGAAACCGGATTACTCGGTTCAAAATATCCCGGAATTGATATGATTTCGTTCGGACCAACAATTCAAGGAGCGCATTCTCCCGACGAAAGAGTTAATGTTAAAGACGTTGAAAAGTTTTATACTCTGTTAAAAGGGATTCTAAAAGAGTTAGCTTAAGGAAATGATAAATCAATTGTGAAACCTTATATAAGCTAAAACTAAAAAAGAGACGTCTTGTTTAGTAAAGAATAAAGAAACCCAACTTCTTCTGTCTGAGCCGGACAAGTCAAGAAGTTGGGTTTCTATTACTCAGCAACAATTTGAAAAAGATAAAAAAAATGGCTCCAAGAAAAAATCTTAGAGCCATTGAGGACCAACAAATCAAAAGGAAGTTTGATTGACCTATTTTTTATAGGCATTACAAATAAGTATAAAAAATGAGACAAAGGTTGTGATTTAAAGCACCTTTGTAATAATAATATTAAAATATCC
>JAJRZB010000222.1 GCA_024275455.1 Bacteroidota bacterium
CCGGTGTTAAGCCATTATCAAAGCTCCGGTTAACATCAACTGTAGCTGCTATTTTGCCAATTTCTGCTTCAGAATTTAGGATAATATTTTCAAGTGTTTCTTCATTATCATCAAATTCTCTAATTATTTTATCTAAATAGAGAGCATGATTAATTTCATATTGTGCTTGTTGTGCTAAACTTCTCGGTTTATCTGTATCGTATCTATTTTCGTTTAGTTCTCTTTCAGTATCTTTAACAAGCTGTTTGGAAAGAGTAAGTGTTTTGGGAGCTGTTTCCATAATATCTTTTTCTTCAGCTTCTTTAATTTTTTTTCTTGTGCCAACTAAATAAGCAATTTTAATAGCCTCAAGTTCTGCGTCTCTAAATAGAGTTTCTGCTTCATCTGCACCTTCACGGGCATCATTAACATCACCATCTTCTAAATCCTCACCGGCTTCTTTTAATCTGTCTTCCGCTTTTAACCATAACTCAGAAACATTTTTTTCTGCTTCTACTTTTAAAGCATCCGATCTTGCCTTTAGAACACTTGCAAAAGTAACCTTACCAACTTCGGCAGTCTTAAAAGCTTTATCGAGATAAGTATTCACTTCGGATATTAGTTCTTTAATATCATTCAAGCCAGCTCCATCTTTAAAATCTGCTTGAGCTTCATTATATGCTTCAAACGCATCATTAAAAAATGAAGGGGCCATTAAGTTAATATTTTCTTTTCTTGCTTCTTCAAGTCTTTGTGCAACCTCCTTAAATAAACTTTGCTCAATATCCTGTGCAATTACTTGAGTAATTGCAATAAAGAGAAACAAAACAAGTGTGCTTATTTTTATTTTCATAGAACCTCCGAATGATTTTATCTAAACTAGACTGTTAAATATATTGGTACCTCAATATTCAAAATAACTTAATATACTTTTATGCAATTGTAACTTCCTTACTTAAATAAACATCCTGAATTGTATTTAACAATTTAACACCTTGTTTCATTGGACGTTGAAACGCTTTTCTTCCGGAAATCAATCCCATTCCACCTGCACGTTTATTTATAACTGCTGTTCTTGTTGCATCTGCAAAATCATTATCGCCCGATGCACCGCCGCTATTTATTAAACCTGCTCTTCCCATGTAATTATTAATTACTTGGTATCTTGTTAAATCAATTGGATGATCTGTTGTTAAGGTTGTATAAACTTTCTTATTAGTTTTACCGAATTTTATTGCGTTAAAACCACCGTTATTTTCCGGTAACTTTTGCTTAATAATGTCCGCTTCAATTGTAACACCTAAATGGTTTGCTTGTCCGGTTAAATCTGCAGAAACATGATAATCTTTATCCTTTTTAAAAGCAGGGTTTCTTAAATAACACCAAAGAATTGTTGCCAAACCAAGTTCATGTGCATATTGGAATGCTTCGCTCACTTCTATTATTTGTCTCGAACTTTCTTCCGATCCAAAATAAATTGTAGCTCCAACAGCAGCTGCTCCCATATCAAAAGCTTGATCTACACTGGCAAACATAATTTGGTCATATTTATTAGGATACGTTAGAAGTTCATTATGATTAATTTTTACTATATATGGAATTTTATGAGCATACTTTCTTGCGGTCATCCCTAAAACACCAAGTGTTGAAGCAACTGCATTACAACCACCTTCTATTGCTAATGTTACTATATTTTCAGGATCAAAATAAATTGGGTTTGGAGCAAAAGATGCACCGCCACTATGCTCAATACCTTGATCAACCGGGAGTATTGAAAGATATCCTGTTCCGGCTAATCTTCCTGTATTAAAAATCCACTGCAAATTTTTGAGCACATTAATGTTTCTATCCGTTCCCATAAAAACTCTATCTACAAAATCGGGTCCGGGTAAATTGAGTTTATCTTTACTAAACTTTGCTTTGTAGCTTAACAAACTGTTTGCTTCTTTCCCAAGATATTGTTTAATTTGTTTGATCATGACAGCCTCAACTTTTTAATTTTAATGTTTAAAAATATTTTGAGTTATTCTGACGTCTTAAATTAAGTAATTTAAAAGTTAGGGTACAATTGATTTTTTATTTAAATGATATTTATAGGTTGGTTATTTTGTAAAAAAAAGCAAAAGAGGCTGCAGCAAAAACAATTTATATTAAAACAAAAAACACAGATATAATTATTTATATGGTTTTAATATATATGAATTACCTTTGCAACAACCTCTTTAATTATAAATTATTTGATTAGAATAAAATATTATCTGTAACCGTATTATAAATCCAAGATACTTCTACCCAAGAAGGGTCTCCGGGACCAGTACCGCCACCAAAGTTAATAATTTTTAATTTTGAATAATGTCCATCTGCATCATATAAAAAGACATAATTGGTTTCTCTGTCGCTCATGCTGTCACCCCAAGTACCATCTTCACGAGGTGAATCTACACCATCTTGTAAATCAGTGCTGCTGCCAACTTTAAAGAAAGTTTGTCTGGTCATGTTAGAATTTAAATGAGCACTTTGTACTAAGAAGGTTGAACCGTCGCTGCTTGAGAAATAATAAAGATCAATATTTCCTCTATTATCAGCATCGGAAGTTCCATATGCATTACCCGAAGATAAATCCAAACCACTGGGTTGCTCAACCGTTGTTCCGGTTGTTTCCCAAATTCTTACCGGTGTAGAAAAATATGTGACAACCGGCATCATAGTAACATTAACAGTTGTTGTTTGATCTTTTACAATATCAACAGAAAATGTAGTGTCTACAAATCCTTCAAGCTGTAAGGTGATTTCATAAGTTCCAACATCTCTAGCAGCAAATAAAAATGGAGTTTTCCATGCAGCATCTGTTTCTCCGTTTAATGTAATTGTTGCTCCGGCAGGTGTAGAGTTTACTTGTAAATTACCTAATTCTTCTTCAACTATCGGGTCGGTTGTAGTATCATCACAAGATATAAATGCAATTCCAAGCAGAATAGCAACCAATATTAGAGTTATTTTTTTCATTTTGTTTTCCTTTTTATTTTTTATGTAAGCTAAAATTAAAATTCTTTTTATCAACTAAGGTTGTAAAAGTTCCCGAAAAAGTTTTTCCATCATCGGATAATTTTCCGCTATATTTACCTTTAAATCTGCTATGCAATTGGTCTGCCATAGTTATTGTTTTTGTTTCCTCATTATAACTGCCTTTAACATCTTGGTTGATAGGTGTTCTATAGTTTATGGTAATTTTTCCTTCAAAGTTGTTTCCATCTTGCTTTGTAATACTTAAAGTAGTTACTCTGCTATCCAATTTACCAGTCCAAACACCAACTAAATTATTCCCTGCAACCACATCAGTAACTTTTTTAGCTACATCTCCGGCAGTTTCTGTAGCTTTATCAGCAACTTTTTCTGCAGTCTCACTAACTTTTTCGGCGGCATCTTTAGCTGTTTCGCCTGCTTTCTCTGCAGCATCCTTAGCCATTTCTCCAGCCTTATCAGCTGTTTTTTTAGCAACCTCACTTGCCTGATCCATTGCATCTTTTGCATTATCACACCCTGAAATGACAAAAGAAGCAATAATTATTACAAAAAACACAAAGAGTATCTTTTTGCTTTTCTTATTGTTTAAGAACATTTTGTTCCTCCCTATTATTATCTTAATTATATTATCCTGTAAATATAGCAAAATATTTAAATATTTTTATCATTTAAGTAAAAATCATTTCTATTAAAATTATTTATAAAAGGACATATAATTGCTTATGAGACTTCTTTTATATTCGGAGGATTCCATCCGACTATAGAACCTTTTTTTATTCTGGTGAGATAAGGGGAAAGTGTTGCTCCGGGCAAAGTACGTACATTATCTTCAATTTGTATTGGACCCATACCCGTTCCGGCTCCAATTTTACAATTATTTCCAATTTCAATTAATCCGTAACGAAATTTACCGCTGCCTTCGTATGCATGAACAGTTAGTCTTGTAAACGCACCCATTAATGTGTTTTCACCAATAAAAATAAGCTCGGGTCTAAAATGATCGAGCCATACTAATTGCATTATTTCTGCACCTTTACCTACTGAAACTCCCATCCATCTATACAATTTGTTTTTGAAAGGAGTTCCCTTTAATATAAAAGAAAGCGCAACTTGGAAAACAAGAAGAGTTCTTCTTCCAAAGGGTAAATTTAAAATACGCCAATTAACAGCATTTTTTTCCTCAGGTGACCCTAATCCGGAAAACGTGTAATGTCTTCTTATTGGTGTTAAAAATTTTTCTAAATTTTCTTTTCCTTCGGTTGTATTGGGATTTAATTCATCAACCGGCAAACCCTTTCCGCCAGAAGTTTTACTGATCGAAATTATTCTATTATTCTTTTTCCCTAGTTTAATGGCTCTTTCAATAATTTCTACAGTTACAAGTTTTATAACTTCTTCGGGGGTTTTATTCTTGTATTTTTTCATTTAATTATTTCCAATTTATATTAATAACCCTTTGCTAAACCATTTCTTCTTGGATCTGAGGCACCGTAAATTGTTTTTGTAACTGAATCTATTAAAATAGCTTGGGCCGATCCTAATATTCTAAACGTATTATTTCTGTTGGCAATTTCGTACCCCATGTTTCTTAACACTTTTTCTGTATCTTTATTAATAGAGAACTTCTCAACATAAATTTTATCAGGAAACCATTGGTGATGAATTCTCGGTACACTTACAGCTTCTTGTATATTCATTTCAAAATCCAGTACATTTAAAATTACTTGTAAAACTACAGTAATAATTGTTGAACCACCCGGTGAACCAACTATTATATAAGGTTTATCATTTTTTAAAACAATTGTTGGAGTCATTGAACTAAGCATTCTTTTTTCCGGTTGAATTGAATTTGCAATACTTCCTAACAACCCAAATTGGTTGGGTTCACCGGGTTTAGCGCTAAAATCGTCCATCTCATTATTTAACAAAAACCCGGCTCCATCAACCACTATTTTTGAACCGTATCCGGAATTAATTGTGGTAGTAACACTAACTGCATTTCCAAATTCATCATAAACTGAATAGTGGGTTGTTTCCGTACTTTCTTTATTGTCAATTGGTAAAATAGTGGAAATGTCTTCTGAAGGAACTGCTGTTGGAGTTAATTTATCAAAAATAGTTTTTGCATAATCTTTTGATATAAGTTTTTCTTCCGGGACCGGATAAAAATCTTTATCTCCTAAGTGATATGTCCTATCGGCATAAACATATTTCATAGCTTCAACTAATTTATTAATATAAGAGCTACTACCCCATTCATTTTTTTCAAAAGAAAAATTTTCCAAAATATTCAACAATTCTACTAATGCAATGCCTCCGGAACTAGGTGGAGGCATTGAAACTATTTTATAACCTCTATATGTGCCATAAATCGGTTTTCTTTCTACCGGTTTATATTTTTTAAGGTCATCTAATGTTATATAGCCATTATTTTTCTGTATCTGCTTAACTAACAATTCTGCTACTTTACCTTTATAAAATCCATCAGTTCCTTTAGTTTTTATTTGTTCTAAGGTCCACCCAAGGTCTTTTTGAACAAAAAGATCGCCCTCTTTAAAAGCTTTACCATTTTGAGAAAATATTTTATATGAAGACGGATATTTTTTAAATTTGTGAAAATTCTTTTTAAAAGATTCGGCAGTAGGTTTATCTAAAATCCATCCGTTTTTTGCTAAATTAATAGCAGGTTGAATAACTTTTGATAAAGACATAGAACCATACTTTTTCAAAGCAAAGATTAGTCCGGCTACACTACCCGGTACACCAACTGAAGTTACACCACTTTGACTACGTTCAGAAATATAATTTTCGTTTTTATCTAAATACATATCTTTATATGCAGAAATGGGTGCTTTCTCCCTATAGTCAATTGTAGTATTATGACCATTTTTAAGGTGGATAACCATAAATCCGCCGCCGCCCAGATTACCTGCATAAGGGTATGTTACAGCTAATGCAAATCCTACTGCAACAGCAGCATCAACCGCATTACCGCCTTTTTTTAATATTTCTATTCCAACATCAGTAGCTAAACTATTTGCAGAAACCACCATGCCCTTTTTAGCATTAACCGGTTTGATATTCTCTGCATTTAGATTTGTAAATACTGTTATTAACCCTACAACAAGTAATGTTACTTTTAGTGATTTTAAAAACTCCATTTTTCCATTTTTATTCTTAGTTTCAAATGCCGAATTGACGATGTTTCTGGAATTTAACAAAATTTAGTGTGTGTTCGTTAATTGATTTTTAAAATAATTAGTTGTATTTACAATTTAAAAATAATTTAAACTGATTAAAAGCTTTCCAAAAGAAAGAATAATTGGTGATAACTAAGCTACTAATTTTATCCCACAATTAGTTAGCATCTTTGAGTTTGTTTTCTTTATACAATAACGAAGACATTTACTCGTCCTGTACTCTACTATAAATATAATTAGAGAATAGAATTTTCTAATTAATTAAGATTTTTTTTCAAAAAAGCAAAAGGAGTGTGCTTATGAAAAACTTACTAATACTATTTTTATTAATATTAGTTTCTGTTAACTTTGCCCAAGAAAAGACAATTAAAGGTAAAGTAACAAGTTATGAAACCGGTGAAGAATTAATTGGGGTGAATATACTGGTAAAGAATACCGCTATTGGTACCGCAACTGATGATAACGGTTTATTTAGGTTGGTTGTAAAAAAACTTCCGACAACTTTAGTATTTTCGTCAATTGGCTACCAGAAACAAATCGTTAGCATTAAAGACGAAAGTTTCCTTAATATCGCCCTTAGAGAAGATGTTTATTCTTCCGAAGATGTGGTTGTTGTGGGTTCACGTTTTATTCCAAGAACTTCTATTACATCCTCAGTTCCGATTGATAACATTAAACTAAAAGATCTTTACCTTGCACCGCAAACAACACTTGATAAAATGTTGCACTATACAGTTCCTTCTTTTAATTCCACACAACAAACAATTTCTGATGCAACTGCTCATTTTGATCCGGCAGATCTAAGACAATTGGGACCAGCAAGAACATTGGTCTTAATTAATGGAAAAAGAAAAAATCAATCGGCTCTTGTTTATATTAATGACACACCCGGGAAAGGTGATGTTGGTGTAGACATGAAAAGTATTCCGATTAGTGCAATCAAAAGAATCGAAATTCTTAGGGATGGTGCATCCGCTCAATACGGCTCTGATGCTATTGCAGGTGTAATGAATATAATTTTAAATGACGAAACTGAAAAAACTACAATAAACACTTTTTCAGGTGTAACTCAGGAAGGCGATGGCTTTCAATATGGAATGAACTTAAATTCCGGAGTTGAAATTGGAGAAACCGGTTTCTTAAACTTATCATTTGGTTATGAGGATCAGCAAGAAACAAATAGAGCAGGTACCCCAGGTGCTGATGGACTTTTCGGTCCTATCTTTAATGATCCGGCACTTATTAATGGTACTCATCCTTGGATTCAAGCAAACCCTGATTTAGGCATGCATGTTGGTTTACCAAATATGACAACGGCTAATGTTTATTACAATTCTGAAATTGGCCTTGATGAAGACAGTAAACTTTACTCTTATGGTGGTTTAGTTTATAGAACCGGTTTAAGTTATGCTCTTTACCGTGCACCATATTGGATACCAGACGATAATTTTCTGCACCACGATCCGGGAACAACTTATGAAGGTTTTCAACCAACATTTGAAACAGATATTTTTGATGCTCAATGGACAACCGGTTTCAAATCAAATAAATTCGGCTGGAATTATGATATAAGTTATACATTCGGCAGTAACGCAGTTGATTATAACATTGGGAATACCCTTAATTTAGACATGGGAGCTTCTAGCCCTACAGAATTTTTTGCAGGTGGCTACAAATTTGCTAATAATATTATAAACTTTGATGCATCTAAATTATTATTCGATAAATTATTTTTTAGTGTCGGTGCAGAATTTAGAAGAGAGAACTTTGTTGCAGTTCAGGGAGAAGAAGCTTCTTACATTGGTGGCGGAGCACAATCTTTTCCGGGTTTACAACCACAAAATGCTGTTGATGCAAAAAGAACAAATGTTGGAGCTTACATTGATTTAAGTTCTGATATAACAAATAACTTATTTGTTGGTGCTGCTGCACGTTATGAAAAGTACAGTGATTTTGGTACTAATTTAACTTACAAAGCAAGTGCTCGTTTTAAAACAAATGACGGAAGATACAGCATTAGGGGATCGATTTCCTCAGGATTTAGAGCACCTTCATTACACCAAATTTATTTAAGTAATATTCAAACTCTTGTTTCCGGTGGAACAATTAGTAATCAAGGAACCTTTAATAATAATAGTCCGATATTAAGAAAATTGGGCGTTAATAAATTAAAAGATGAAAACTCAACAAACTTAAGTATTGGTGCTGCCGGAAGACCAACCGATAACTTATTTTTCAGTGTTGATTTTTATCAAATAAATTTGGATGATAGAATTGTATATTCAAGCTCAATTGCTTCGTCTGATACAAATACAACAGTTGGAAGAATTTTAGCAGATAATAATATTACAAGTCTAAAGTTCTTTATAAATGCAGTAAACACAAAAACACAAGGTGTTGATATTGTTGCAAACTATGAGCTTGGTAAATTAAGATTACATACTGCAGCCACATTTTCAAAACACAGTATTGAAGGTAAAATCAATACTCCAAGTGTATTAGCAGCCGATGGAATTGACATTTTTGATAGAAAAGAACAATCTAGAATTATTTCTGCTCGACCCAGAACCAAAATAGTTTTGGGCGGAACTTATAACTTTGATCCTGTATCAGTCGGATTGTTAGGAACATATTTTGGCGAAGTAACTTGGCAGCATGCGAGTGATCCGGCTAAAGATCAAACTTTCTCGGCAAAAATTATTTTTGATCTGAATGCAAGCATTAAGTTAAGTAAAGAAATAACTCTTCACTTAATGGTTAACAACTTGTTAGATACTTACCCTGATGTAATAGATACAAAAGGTGATTTTGTAAC
>JAJRZB010000223.1 GCA_024275455.1 Bacteroidota bacterium
TCAATGCACAAACCGGTTTTACCGCTTCCTGTCATACCAACGCAAACGGCATGTGTAGTTAAATCTTTAGAATCATAGAGGATGTAATCGTTCTCAATAGATTTTGTTTCAAGATTATATTTTTTACCAAGATAAAAAGCACCTAATTTTTCAAATTTGTTCATCTTACTACCCATTGATTATTAATTATTAAAAGATAATAAATGAACAATTAAAATAAAATGTTTGAAAGACTGAAATAACTTTTTATTAGAAATAAATTGACATGATTGTCCACTTTCAATATTTTTGAATAAGAAAAATGGATTTGCTTCAAAAATTAAGGAAATTTTCGATTATTATAATATGACATATACGTCCGCAATCATAAAAAAATGTTTTTTTTATGATTAGATAATATGAATGAACTTTATTTTGTAAACCACTTAATTAAAATATAGGGGAAGTAATGGAAAATCAAATCAATTCAAACTGGTTAAACAAAATATCTGTACTATTTGTTATGATGTTATTTATTATTCCGTTTTATAGCTGCGATGAAAGCACAAAACCAGAAGAAGAAAACTCAGCATTAGCAAAACGAACTGACATTGAAACAGTAACAGAATTTTTCGCTGTTAAACAATCTGCTGCATATGATGTATTAAAGGTGTTTTCAGGAAATTATACCCACAAATTTTTTGAAGGCGGAGATCTTTCTTATGAAGAAATTGATTTTATCTTTAAAAAATTTGCTGACCTTGCCGAATACGAAAATTCAGTAAATGCAGCCTCAAGTAAATTGTTAAAGAAAACAAGACTGAATAAACCCGGTAATGTTGAAGCTGTACAAGGGCTTGGCGATGCTGTAAAAGGTTTTTTTAGCTGGCTAAGCGGATCAGGTAAGAGATCTAGAGAAAGAGTTTTGAAGGTTGCTTCTAATATGAGTGAATCTGAAAGAAGTAAATTATATAGTTCATTAAGACCCGAATGGAAAAGCAAAGCATCAAATGAAGGATATTTTTGGAAAAAATTAGAATCAGGTGATTTTGATAATCAAGCTTCACAAATGTACAACGATTTTTACCATGATGCAGAAACTGATTTCCCTTTTGTAGCGCAAGAAAAAGGTTTAACTATACAGAAAATAGTTGTAAAAGAAGGTGCTGAAGGCTTGGAAAAGGGTAGTAAGTTAATGATTGAAACTGTTAAAGCAGCTACTCCGTTAGGAAAAGGAATGGATATGGTAGAGAAAGCTGATGAGTATGCTACTAAAGTGAAAGACCTTTATACAGATCCTGTAAAAACTATTAAGGAAGAAGTAAAATCTGCCGTTGCTAATAAAATTGGAAGTTATGTTGATATTGACGGTGCTGTAGATGGCGGGGCAATTAGTGAAGGAACCGGTGAAGCGATAAAATTTATATCCGATTATACTTTTGGTTCGGATGATCCAAGTGATATAATTAAAAAAGCAATTGATTTAGGTCTTGCTAAATTACTCGATTCGGATAAAAAAGGGAGTAAATCAGATATTGCTATTGCCGAAAAGAAAAACGATGACGGAAAAGGTCCATCTGTTGTTATAAGTGTTGATCCGAAAGATGATGATTCTGATTTGGAAGATGTTATTGACATATTAGTTACGGAGGGAGATTGGATTTTTACAGTGTTTGATGACGAGGGAAATAGTGATAAAGTTGAAATATTTATTGAGGACGGTGTTGGAACTGTAGTAGTTGTATCTACCGACCCGGAAGGGGAACATACAAAGGGTGATTATGCTCTTTCCGTATGGGCATCTCCGGCTGATCCGGGACCGGGTGTTGGTGTTACTGTGTCTGCAAGAGTTACTCCGAGAGTTGCCGGAATGGAAATATATTTTAGTATTACCGGTACCGACGGATATGCAGATGAAGAAACAACAACAACAAATGAAGAAGGTTTAGCAACATTTTATATCCCCGGAGGTGAAGAAGGAGTACATGATAATGTAACTATTAAAATTGTTCAAACCGGTTTAACCAGGACAATTAGCTATACTTTTTAGAGTGGATATTTTTACTTACTCAAATTGACCGGCTGATTTTGTTAATAGTGATAAAATTCTTAATAAGATTTCTTAATGAACTTTCAGTATTAATTTTGTTGAAATGAAAAATTGTTTTTACCCAAAGAAAGATTAAAGAATAATATTACTTTACAATGACTAGATATAAGCTCAAAATCAAGGAATGGCTTTCCGGGATCTAAATCGATGTAAACACCGATCCCCATGAGTTTCCCGCCTTCCGATGTAAAACAGTTGTAGAAATTAAGCAACAACAGAAATACAAAGGTGTAGCCATTCCTTAAATATTAACCATGTAATTTCAATTCTATTTATACTAAAACTATAGTGGTCTCAGGATTATTAAAATACATTTAACCGTCATTCCGGTTACCGCAGTTTTTTTGTGGGATACCGGAATCTATTGAAAGAAGGAGATACCGGTATTGCCCCATTGGGAGCCTTTGGCATAAAAAGCACAAACCGGTATGACATAAAACCCGAAAACCACTTTAATTTTCGTGTATATTCAATACTACTTTGCTTTGAATCCTGAAATTGTAGTTGCTTCAGGAATACTGCTGCCTTCTACTTGCAGACCACTTCCACTCGGGAAGAAAAAATGAAATGTTATAATATCCGTTGTACTGACATTAAGATTAGCTGAAAACATTACTGCTTCTCCTAAACTTGAAGATGTCCAGACTCTTTTAATAAATTTAAGCCCTGTACCTGCGTTGCCGTTTACCTTAATTTGTATGTAAGTTGCAGCTCCGTTTACCGTTGGACCGGCTTTATAACTGACCTTTACATCAAAGTGGTAAAGTCCGGCTGATGGAGGTTGGTAGCCGCCATTTGTTGAGTTGAAACCGTTTCCCTCATCAAAATTTTCCGTAAAGTCTTGGAGTTGATTTTCAACTCCACCTGGATATTCTACGGTTCCGGTAGCTTGATAAGCGTAAAATCCAATTGTATTATCCGTGGCATCTTCCCAAGTTGGTGCAGAGGAACCGTTTGTTGTTAAAACTTGTCCGGGTGTTCCATAGCTTCCATTTAAATATAATCTGCCGGTTAAGTTTATATCACCGCCAACATCAAGTGTATAAGCGGGAGTGGAATTATTTACACCGACAAAACCGGATACATTAGAGTACATATCATTATTGTTTATCGTCCAATCATTATCACCAACACTACTGTTATGAACCGGATTGCCGTTGTAGTATAGTGTTCCCCCAACACTATAAATTTTCCTTGTCGTTGTAGAAGGTGTTCCGTTTTTTAATTGTATTGAGCCGAAAGTTCCTTCATCCACTATTTTTATTAGAGAGTTAGTCCCGTCATTTACAATTACTTCTTGTGATAACAGAGTTGATGATATAAATGTAAGAACAATTGTTAATATTATAGAAAATTGGTTCATGAGTATGCCTTGTTTTATTTATTATTTTTAATTTCCAAATCATTTATTCGTTGAGTAAGTTTCTCAATTAGTTTTTGCTGCTCTTTTGCTACTTCAATTAAAAGGGGAGTTAACTTGCTGTAATCCATTCCGTCAGCATCAATACCGTTTTCTTCATAAACAACTATTTCGGGAAAGA
>JAJRZB010000224.1 GCA_024275455.1 Bacteroidota bacterium
GATTCTTTTGAAACATAAATTAACTCGCTGTAATTTTGTGTTAAAGTTGTATCGAACAATGAAACGGCTGTGTTGCTGCTTAATAATGTTATATCGGAAAAATCCGGGTTTACACTTACCATATCTTCAATTGTTGTATAAGCGGCTGCATCCCAAGTTATACCAAGGTAATTTCTCATCGCTTCCGAAATAAAATCCTTTCCCCTTTTTGTAATTAACACAACATTGCCGCCGGCGTTTAAGTAATCCATTATTGCTAATTTTTGCCATGCGTTTATATCACCGTTTCTTAAATCTGATAACCACACTATTGTTGAGTAATTACTAATGGTAAAATTAGACAAGTCCCCATTTCCTAAAGCTCCTGGCAGAGAATTTGGATATCCGGATGAAGGTTCGTTAAAAACATCCCAAAAACTTATTTGAGTATTACCCCAAAAAGCTTTCTCTTCATAGGCAGAGATAATTTCTTCTCCTATTTTCCAGTCAACTCCGTTAACAAGTAAAATTCCTTTATCTAACGGCGGGTTAATAATTTTATCGCTTACTTCTTTAAAAATTAAATTATCCGGATCAAATAAAATATTTGTCGGCAAATCGATTACATTTAATGTAAATGTTTGGGTAGCAAGTGAATCCCAAACAACAAAATCGTAATTACCCGATTGAGTCTGAACAGTTATTTGAATAGGCATCCAGAACAGATTTGTACTTTGAGTTTGGTCGATTATTAAATTTACGTTGTAGCCGTTGTCTACGCTATCAACGGAAAAACCGTAAGAATATTTAGGGAAATTTTCACCGTAAATCCATGCTTCAAAAAATTTGCTTAAATCCATTCCGCTTACTTCTTCGCAGACTCTTTGAAAATCCTCTGTTACTGCAACATTGTAAGCAAGCTGCGGATCGGAAGAATAAGCTTTTAAAATATTGAAGAAGTTTTCATCACCAACAACACCTCTTAACATATGAAGCACAACGGAGCCTTTTGCATAACTTCTTGAGCCGTTAAAAATTTCGCCTACGGAGTTAATGTTTTGAACCCAAATAGATCCGCGAGCTCCTTTTGCGCTGCTCATTTCCCTTTGAATATAATCTTTATACGCGTCAGCACCATAGGCTGCTTCAACATAAAGAGCTTCCGAGTAAGTTGCAAAACCTTCATTAAGCCAAATGTGGTGCCAGTCTTTACAAGTAATTTTATCGCCAAACCATTGATGAGCGAGCTCGTGAGCAATAATAGGTTCAAAATCTTCAGGTCTAAATAAATCAAATCCCATTGAAGAAATTGTTTGATGTTCCATTCCGCCGCTCCAGCCGAATTCGGCATGACCGTATTTTTCATCTAAATAAGGATAAGGACCAAATCTATCTGAAAATATTTGCAGCATGTTAACAGTTTTATCAAGTTGAGCTTTTCTGGAATTGTTAAGATTTCCGGGATAATTATAATGCACAACTTCCATTGTGTCTCCGGGAGCATACTCAAAATAATTTTTGTAAACTGCATAGTTAGTAATTGCAAGAGAAATTAAATAGTGTGCAATAGGGTGATGATTTTTCCATTTGTAAGTTTTTGTTCCGTCAAGGTTATTTACTTCTTCAACCAAGGTACCGTTAGATACGGAAACTAAATTATCGTCAGTAGTAATCCATACATCGGACGAATCGGCTTTATCGGCTGGAGTATCTTTTGCAGGCCACCAGTCACTGCTTCCGTAAGGTTAGCTTAAAGACCAGATTGCCTGAGAGCCTCCTTGCGCGCTAAACTCAAAGCTGCCGAAACCGGAACTTCCGGGAGTTCCGTTGTAATAAATATCAACAGAAAATTTTTCACCAATTGCATATTGCTTATCTAATGTAATATTTACTTTATCGTTAGTAAGATTTGCCGAAAGAACAGTTCCGTTTGATTTAACCGAATCTAAATTAAAATGGTCTTGAAGATCAAAGAAAACATTTTGTAAATTATCTGTTAAACTTTTTGCTTCTATTGTTACAATACCGTCTATCTTTCTGGTACCAGGGAAAATTTTAAGATTTAATTTATAATATGTAACATCATAGCTGTCATCACCGGGATATTGAATTTTACTGAGCTTATTTAGTTTTGTTAAATGCTTTATTTTTGATGTTGAGCAAATATGAGTTGCATCTTGTGCAAACAGCAAAATTGGTAAAAGTAAAAATATTGTGATTAGTAAATGTTTCATTTAGTCTCCTGAATTAAACAGACGCAAAAATAGTGATTATTACTTTTTAATTAAATGTAATTTATTGGTATTGTTTGAACTGAAAGAAAAGAAGTAACTTCCTTAAAATTTGAAGTTTCTACAATAAAATGCTTAATAAAATACCCGCGGCAACAGCCGAGCCGATAACCCCTGAAACATTAGGTGCCATTGCGTGCATTAATAAATAATTACTCGGGTCTTCTTTTATGCCCAAATGCTGAACAACGCGTGCACTATCCGGCACGGCAGAAACACCGGCTGCTCCAATCATTGGGTTTAATTTATCTTCATCCTTTAAAAATAGATTCATAACTTTTGCAAAAATTACACCTCCTGCAGTAGCTACCATAAACGAAATAGCTCCTAGAACAAATATTAAAATTGATGCCGGAGTAAGAAATGTAGTTGCCTGTGTTGAAGCACCGACAGTTAAGCCAAGTAAAATAGTAACAATATCAATTAAGGGTCTGCTTGCTGTATCGGCTAATCTTTTTGTTACGCCCGATTCTTTTAAAAGATTGCCAACAAACAACATGCCTAAAAGAGGAAGACCTCCCGGTGAAATAAATGTAGTAAGTAAAAGAGCTACAACGGGAAAGATAATTTTTTCTAATCTGGAAACGGAGCGTGGAGGTTTCATTTTAATCTTACGTTCCTTTTCGGAAGTAAGCAGTTTAATTATAGGCGGCTGAATAACGGGAACGAGTGCCATGTATGAATAAGCGGCTATTGCAATAGCTCCGAGTAATTGGGGTGCAAGCTTGGATGATAAGAAAATTGCCGTTGGTCCGTCTGCTCCGCCAATAATACCAATTGCTGCTGCTTGTTGACTTGTAAATCCCAGTGCTATTGCAGCAATATAAGTTAAAAATATTCCAACTTGAGCCGCAGCACCGAGAAGCATTAATTTTGGGTTTGACAGCAATGCTGAAAAGTCAGTCATAGCTCCAATACCAAGGAAAATTAAAGGAGGATAAATACCTTTAATCACACCGTAATATAAAAGATTTAGAACGCTTCCTTCTTCGTAAATTCCAAGCTGCAGACCAACACCTTCCAGAAAGGGAATGTTACCTACAATAATTCCAAATCCAATTGGTACTAATAGTAAAGGTTCATATTCTTTTGCAATCCCGAGATAAACAAAGAAAGAGCCTGCTAGAATCATTATTGCATGGCCCAAAGTTAGATTTGCAAAACCCGTGTATTGAAAAAACTGTAAAAATCCGTTAATCAACTGTTCAAATAATTCCATTAAATTAACTCCCTATTTCAACAAGAATATCGCCTTCTAAAACTGAGTCACCGGTATTAACTTTGATGGATGAAACAACCCCGCTTCTGTCTGCATTAATATTATTTTCCATTTTCATTGCTTCCATTATTAAAAGCAGATCACCGCTTTTAACTTTATCGCCCACTTTTACTTTTAGTTCCAGAATAGTTCCCGGAAGAGGAGCTTTTATTCCTCCTGTTCCTTTTCTATCGGAAGGGTTTGAAGTTTTTGCCTTATCGGCTTCACTTGTAGGGAACACCTTTGGTCTAACTAATTTTGGTGTTTTGGGAGTTTTAATTTCTTTATGAATTTCTACTTCGTATTTACTTCCGTTAACTTCTATTTCGGCAATATTATCTTCTATACTAAGAAGTTCAACATCGTATTTATTTCCGTGAATTGTAAAATTAAACTTTTTCATTTTTTATTTTCCTAATGCTTTGGATATTGTCTTAATCCGTATAATTTTGAGTTCCAAGGTGAATATGTGCTTTGTACTTTTTTTATAGTGATTATTGTGTTTTCTATATCATGTGCTTCTCTAAAATGTAATGAAAGGGCAAGTGAAATTGCTGCAGATACTTCCCCTGAAATAATATCATCTTTGTTTCCTTTTTCTTTTCCGGCAGTCCTCAGTTTCTTTCTAATATTTGATCGTAACAATTTTGAAAAATTACTAAAAAACAAAAACAGTAATAAAAGTGCTATAAATACAATACCATAACCAAGGACAGTAACTATTATTTCATCGGATGTTAAATTATTTAAATTAAAACTTAAAGAGTTAACTCCAATATCACTATTTGAAACAGCTTTTAAGCTGTCTTGAATTGACTTTAGTGGATCTGCATTTATTGTGTTTTGTAAATACATTTTATTTCTAACCTATAATGGTAAATTTGAGTGTTTTTTTGGCGGATTTATATCTTTCTTTGTCGATAACATTTGTAAAGCCCTAATTATTCTAAACCGAGTATTTCTTGGTTCTATTACATCATCGATGTAACCATATTTTGCAGCAATATAAGGATTCGCAAATTTTTCTTTATATTCTTTTTCTTTCTTGCTTAAAAACTCAGCTCGTTCTTCATCATTTTCAATTTTACTTGCTTCTCTTCCATGAAGTACTTCTATTGCTCCTTTGGGTCCCATTACAGCAATTTCAGAACCGGGCCAAGCATAATTAATATCTCCACGAAGATGTTTTGAACTCATTACATCATAAGCTCCGCCGTAAGCTTTTCTTAATATAATTGTTATTTTAGGAACGGTTGCTTCTCCGTATGCAAATAATAATTTAGCACCGTGAATAATAATTCCTCCATACTCTTGTGCGGTTCCGGGTAAAAATCCCGGCACATCAACTAATGTCACAATCGGTATATTAAATGCATCGCAGAATCTTACAAAACGAGCAGCTTTCCTTGAAGCATTAATATCCAACACACCGGCTAAATAGTTTGGCTGATTAGCAACAATACCGACCGGGTATCCGTTGAACTTTGCATAACCGGTTACAATGTTGGGAGCATAATTTCTTTGAACTTCTAAGAACTCGCCATTATCAACTACTGAGAAAATAACGTCTTTTACATCATACGGTTTATTAGGGTTTTCCGGAATTATTTCATTTAATGAATCATCTAATCTATCTATCGGGTCATCACATAAAGTTCTTGGCGGGTCTTCCATATTATTTTGAGGAATATAACTTAAAAGTTTTCTAATTATTAATAATCCCTCTTCTTCACTTTCAGTTGCAAAATGTGCAACTCCCGATTTGGTAGTGTGAATAGACGCTCCGCCAAGTTCTTCAACGGTTACAACTTCGTTAGTAACTGTTTTAACAACTTTGGGTCCGGTTACAAACATATAACTTGTACCTTTATTCATAATGGTAAAGTCCGTTAATGCCGGAGAGTAAACTGCTCCGCCTGCACAGGGTCCGAAAATTGCTGAAATTTGCGGAACAACACCTGATGCCATAATGTTTTTCTGAAAAATATCAGCATAACCGCCAAGACTTTTAACACCCTCTTGAATTCTTGCCCCGCCACTATCGTTAATACCAATAATTGGGGCACCAACCTTCATTGCTTTATCCATTACTTTGCAAATCTTTTGAGCATACATTTCCGAAAGTGAGCCGCCGAATACGGTAAAATCTTGAGAGAATATATAAACCAATCTTCCGTCAATTGTTCCGTAACCGGTTACTACTCCATCCGATAAATATGATTGTTTATCTAAACCAAAATCAACAGTTCTGTGGGAAACAAACATATCAATCTCTTCAAAAGAGCCTTCATCCAACAACAGTTCTATTCTTTCTCTTGCGGTATATTTCCCTTTGTTATGCTGAGATTCAATTCGCTTTTCCCCCCCGCCTAATCGAGCTTTTGCGCGCATTTCCATCAATTCTTTTATTTTTTCTTCTGAAGCCATTTTATCTCCTGGTATATCAAATTTTAATCTACTTTATTTTGATGATGTATCCTCACAGAGTTCGGTTAACACACCGTTGGTTGATTTTGGATGAAGAAAAGCAATACTTAAACCTTCAGCACCGGTTCTGGGTTTTTCATCAATTAATTTAATTCCTTTTTCTTTTGCTTCGTCAAGTGCTGATTGAATTCCTTTAACATTAAAAGCAATGTGATGAATACCCTCACCTTTTTTTTCTATAAATTTTCCTATTGGTCCCTCGGGAGAGGTTGATTCTAATAATTCAATTTTAGTTTGACCGATTTTAAAAAAGGCAGTTTTTACTTTTTGATCCGTTACTTCTTCAATGGAATAGCATTTTAATCCAAGTACACCCTCATAATATTTTATTGAGTCTTCCAGGTTTTTTACCGCAATTCCAATATGTTCAATATGTGTTAAATTCATTTTAACTCCAGTAAATATTTAAGTTAGAACACCACAATTTATATGCCTATAAAAGTGTAATTTACAAATTTTGATTTATGCTAATATTGAAGTTAAAGATAATTATTTTATTTTTATAAAATTTGATTAAAGAGAAGCTATGCAAATATTCTCAAAATTTAGAAGAATATTTTATATGATGGGAAAGTGATCTCGAGAATATAAGTTTTTTCTTGACAAAAATTTGAATTAAGCATATTTTTACAGTTCTGATATTTTATTCCGCGATAGCTCAATGGTAGAGCATTCGGCTGTTAACCGAAGGGTTGTAGGTTCGAGTCCTACTCGCGGAGCAAAGCCCAAGACTATTTCTTGGGCTTTTTTGTTTTAAAGGTAATTTATTGCTATGAACAAATTTTATGTTTATGCGCTCTTTTTATTTATAGTTTCAAAAGATCTATATCGGTCAAGCATAAGATTATATAAACACAATAATAATTTATTGTCAACCCGCACTAAAATTCAAACCTTGGAAAATAGATTATACCGAAGAAGTTAAAATAAGAACAGAAGTACTTAAGAGAGAAAAACAATTAAAATCACAAAAAGGCA
>JAJRZB010000018.1 GCA_024275455.1 Bacteroidota bacterium
AACTTCAAAATAGAATAATCCTTTGTTAAAATGATTTTTAAGATAAGAATTTGAGATTAAAAACACATTGAATTAATCTAATTTTTATTAGAAAAAATTAAAAACCCAACTTTTTATAAAAGTTGGGTTTCTTAAAGAATAGGTTATACTGGTATGTTTTCCACCGTTTCAGGTTGTTTTTCTCTCTCATAAACCGGAACATCAAATGTAAATGAAGTCCCTTTCCCAATTTCACTTTCAACAAAAATTTCTAAGTTATGAACTTCAAGCATTTTTTTTACAATGGCCAAACCTAATCCTAATCCTTTATTTACGTTTTTCTCAAGTCTTTTCTCTTTATGGTATCTATCAAAAATATTAGGTAAATCATCAGAAGGAATTCCTCTTCCGCTATCGGCAATTTCTACTTGAACAAAATTATTTTTTTTCTTTAAACTAATTAAGATAATTCCGTTTTCCGATGTAAACTTTACAGCATTATCCAAAAGGTTTTGAAATATTCTATCCATCATTCCTATATCTGCATAAACGAAAGGCAAATTTTCTTCAAAATCACATTTAAGTTCAATGTTTTTCTTGTCGGCGATTACATTGTTTTTTTGTTTAATATCTTGTACTAATTCTGCTATGGAGAAAGCTTCAGGGTGTGGAGTTTTTTCCTTTGCTTCTAATTTGGATAGCTCGAACAATTCTTCCACTAGTTTTTTTAGCCGTTCGGTGCTGTCTAAAATTGTCTGCATATGTTTATTTCTTTCTGTTTCGGATAGCGAATTGGATTTCATCATTAAAGTCTCAACATATCCTTGAATTGTTGCCAACGGAGTTCTTAAGTCATGCGATACATTTGCAACTAAATCTCTTCTTAAATTATCCATAGTTTTTATTTCTGCAATATTTTGAACAATCTTTTCCGCCATTTCATTAAATGAGTTTGCAAGCATACCAAGTTCATCGTGATTTTTAATTTTAATTCTGGAATTTAGATCGCCGTTTTTAAAATTTTGTGTTGCAATAAGAATTTTGTTAAGGTTTCTCATTATAAAGCGAATTGAGATAACACTTATTATTATTGCCGCCAGTAGAGTTATTATCATTGAACGGAGTCCGAGTTTTAAGATATAACTTCCGAATACTAACTGAGTTGCATTATCATACTCTTCTCCTCCAAGTATAACGTACATATAACCCATAAATTTATCATCTTCAAAAACCTTTGCAGCAGAAAAGGCTTTTTTTCTGTCTTTATTACGCGGATCTTGACCTAAAATGAAATTTTTACCGTTATCGGATATAAAGCTGTTAATTGGCCCAAGTGGAATCTCTTTCAATTTTATTTTTTTATCGAGTGCAAAGTAGGTTAAAATTGTTCCCGCGGTATCTAATAAATAAACTTCAATACTTGGGTTTATTATCATTACATTATGAAAAACATCTTTTAAAACTTTATCATTTACTTTTCCGTCAATAAAGCATTTTGTTTCATCAGCTATATGTTTTGCTAATTCAATATTTAACTTTTGACTTGTTTCTTGAAAATA
>JAJRZB010000225.1 GCA_024275455.1 Bacteroidota bacterium
CTATTGGCGGATTAATTGTTGGTCCTTTAATTTACTTTTTTGCGCCCGAAGCAAAAGGGCACGGTGTCCCTGAAGTTATGCAAGCTATACTTTTAAGAGGGGGCACAATCAGACCGAGGGTAGCATTAATTAAAGCTTTAGCTTCTGCAATTACAATTGGTACCGGCGGTTCTGTTGGTCGTGAAGGTCCGATAATTCAAATTGGTTCCAGCATTGGTTCAACAGTTGGTCAATTTTTTAAATTACCAAGTTCAAGATTAAAAACACTTGTCGGATGCGGAGCTGCTGCCGGAATTGCAGCAGCATTTAATGCTCCAATTGCCGGGGCATTGTTCGCTGTAGAAATTATTCTAATGGATTTTGCTGTTGCTCAATTTTCACCAATTGTTGTTTCTTCCGTAATGGCAACAGTTATCTCGCATTCCTTTGAAGGGAAATTTGCCGCTTTTACAGTTCTTCCGTACGAATATGTGTCACCCTATGAAATCGGATTTTATTTTATACTCGGGGCTGTATCAGGATTTGCTTCTTATTTATTTATTAAAATACTCTATTTCTCTGAGGAATATTTTGATGAAAAAATGAAAATTCCTGAATATTTAAAACCTGTAGTGGGCGGATTTGCAATTGGAATAGTTGCATTAGCTTTTCCACAGGTAATGGGTGTTGGGTACGATTCCATTAATGCTGCTTTACAAGGTAATGTAATTTGGTATCTAGCATTGGGGCTGGTATTCTTAAAAATCCTTGCAACTTCTATTACACTCGGTAGTGGCGGATCAGGCGGTATTTTTGCTCCTTCATTATTTATGGGTGCAATGCTTGGTGTATTTTACGGGCATTTTGTTCATCAATGGTTCCCGGAAATTTCTGCAGGTCCCGGAGCTTATGCATTGGTTGCAATGGGCGGTTTGGTAGCTGGAACAACCAGAGCACCGGTTACAGCAATAATAATAGTTTTTGAGCTGACAAATGATTATAACATTATTCTTCCTTTGATGATTACAGTTGTGATTAGTACAATTCTTTCATCTAAACTGACACGTGAGTCTATCTATACTTTAAAATTAGTATTAAGAAATATTCACATAAAGGAAGGTACCGCCACAAATATAATGGAATCAATTTTTGTAAAGGATGTTTATACAAAAAATGTTGATACTATAAATATTTCCGATAATTTCAATGTGGTTGTTCAAAAGGTAATTAATGGAAAAGGCAGAAAATTTCCTGTTGTTGATAATAACAATGAATTAAAGGGAATAATTTTAACCAGTACAATAAAATATTATCTTTTTGATAAAGACTTACTCAAAAATTTATTGGTTGCCAGCGATTTACTTTCACCGAGTTTTGATACTTGCACATTGGACGACAATTGCCAAGTGGTTCTTGATAAAATGAAAAAATATGATTTTGAAGGATTACCGGTTGTGGAATCAAAAAATTCTTTACAACTTATTGGAATGGTTTGGCGTAAAGATATTCAAGATGAATATGACAGGGAAGTTGAACGAAGAGAAATTTCATCCAATTTAGCCAGCCAAATTAGTATGAAGGGAAATGAAACAAGTGTTCAATTTTTAGAAGGATATTCTGTGGCAGAAATAACTCCGCCTCTTTCATTTATTGGTCAATCAATAAGAACCTTAAGTGTTAGAGCAAAGTATGGTGTTGATATTTTGTCGATAAAAACTAAAAAAAGCAGCGGCGGTGAATCGATAATTGCTATTCCAAGTCCGGATCATATTATTTCCAAAGATGAAATATTAGTAATTGCCGGTGAAACGAAAAAAATAAATCTATTAAAAAATCTAAATTAAAAAATCTA
>JAJRZB010000226.1 GCA_024275455.1 Bacteroidota bacterium
CCAAGTTTACTTTCAACAAAAATTTTACCATTAAGTAAGTCTGTATACCTTTTACATATTGCTAAACCTAAACCTGTACCACTATATTTTCTGTTTAATTCCGCATCAGCTTGTCTAAATTCTTCAAAAATTATTTTAATATCTTTTTCGGCTATTCCCGGACCTGTATCCTCAACTTTAATTATTAAATCCTTATTCTCAATTTTTAGAATTAACTTTACATAACCTTGTTTTGTAAACTTAGAAGCATTTCCTATAAGATTAAAAATAATTTGTTCTACTTTTTTTACATCTATATGTAATTCATAGGGAAAGTTACTTGGTTGTTCAATTATTAATTCAATTTCTCTTTCTAAAAAGAGTGGGTCTACAAAACTTTTTACTTCATCAACTAACTCATCTAAATAAATACTAGACTTGTTTATTTGAATGTTTCCCGATTCGAGCTTTGAAAACTCTAAAATGTTCTCTATCAGATTTAGTAATTTTTTCCCATTTCTGAGTACTACATTTAATCTTTCTTTTGTTTTAGGTGAAGTTGATTTATCTTTTAACACTAATTCGGTTAAACCTAATATTGAATTTTGTGGAGTTCTTAATTCGTGAGACATATTTGCTAAGAATTCTGATTTTAACTTAGCAGATTCAACTGCTTTTGCTCTCTCTTTCTCTAATTATTCAGATCCTTTTTTAAGCTGCTCGTGCAAAAGTAGTAGTTCTTCATTTTGTTTTGTAACCTTTGTATTTTGAAGTTGATAAGCTTCATTTAATTCTTGCAGTTCTGTTACAAGTCTTTATAACTCTGTTAGTGTTTTGCTGTTTGCTAAACCAATTGCAAGCTGATCTTTAATTTTTTGAAAATATTGTTTAATATTAACTACCGGTTCATTTACTGATGCAAGTTACATAACAGCAATAACTTCATTATTATAAATTATAGGAAGTAGGAACAAGTAATTTAATTTAAGATCAGCAATACCGGATTTAACAACGGGTGGATTTTCTTTAAATCGAATTTCAATTATTTCTTTGCTGTCTTTAGCTTTCTTGTAAAAATTAGATTCTTCAAAAAGATTTATTTTCTTACTGCTTGTACCAATTGATGCAAATGGAATTAGTTCATCTTCTTCATAAAGGTACAAAGCTCCAACATCAACAGAAGTAGTATTAACAATTCTTTTAAGTGTTTCACTACCTATTTTTTCTAATGTAGGATTTTTATTAATAAGGGTTATAAATTCTGTATACTCTCTTTCGGCAACATCTCTTTTGTCGATTTCGTACAACATATTATTAAAGGCGTTACCTAATTTTCCAATTTCATCATTCGAAATGATTTTAACTGTTGCACCACTTTTTCCGGCAGCTATATCGGAAACTCCTCTCATAATATATTCAAGTTGTTTCCTAAACTTTGAAGTAAATAAAAACAGTGAAACTATGGTAAGAAGAATACCTGTTATAACTATAGTTGCTGTAACAACATTCATTGTGCTTTTAAAAGTAGAGGCAATATCTGAGACAGAAAATATTAAAAACTCCAATTTATTTGGAGACAACGGATTTTTAGGTGAAAAGTGTGTTACGGAAACATCAACATTATCCAATGTTTCAGTAACCATTTCAAAATTATTTTTTTCCTTTAATTCTCTTGCAGCCTTATTCAGGAATGGCATAAATACATTATTTTGCAAATTATTGGAAAATAAGGAAATTATTCCTTCATCAACAAAAGCAACCTCTGCTCTTATTTTAGATGCCAATTCATTAAGAATTTTATAATTAATTAAATTACCGTAGTAATATGTTTTATAATTTACTTTTTTTTGTCTTACAATTAGATTTGCATTAAACTTAAGAAACTCATCTAAACAACTTACTTCACCATAAATCATATAACCTTTTTTAATAAATAAATCATTTTTATTAAGAGTTGAATCTGAATTTATACTAAATATAAAATCTAATTTCGAACTGTTTATATTAAATTGTTTAATATTATTTTGGTGTGGAAATTCATTATCAATTTTTTCAACTATTTGCTGAAAGGAAAAGATAAAATCATTTGCAGAATTTATTAGTGCTTTTGATTGCTGGTCTTGAAGGAGTTTTTGAGTTATGGTATGATAAATAAATGCCGATGTTACTGAGACTAGAGTAATTATTGTAAAGGTTATTAAAAATAACTTAGCATTTATTTTCATTTTTATTAGATTCTATTAAAATAGTATAACTATATAACGACATACTTGCTTTAACAATAAAAAACTACCCGCCCAAAACACTATTTGACCGGGTAATTGTTAAATAAATAATATTTTTTAATTACTTAAATTATCGAGTTTTTTAGACTCTTTAAATGGTTGAATCTTATATTTACTTAATACTTCATGATCTTCGGCGATTTGTTTTCTAATTTCATTTACCTTCTTTTGAGCCACTCTTTCTTTTATTGTTGGCACCAATTCTGTTTTAAGTAATATTATTACTTCTTTTTTTGTAACTTGCTTTTTATCATAACCGGTTAAGTATCTTATTCCAAATACCCACCAAGGCAAATCTTTTAGAAACGGTATTCCCTGACGAATATTTATCTCTTCATTAATGAATAATCCGCCAATAACTTTTTCTTCTCCATGAACCATTAATAAATCAGTAGCCACCAAGGTTTTTTTGATTTCTGTTGTAATTTCACCGGGTATGGCTGAGCTTCTTTCTGCACTTACTTTT
Source organism: Bacteroidota bacterium (assembly GCA_024275455.1). Classification (GTDB taxonomy): domain Bacteria; phylum Bacteroidota; class Ignavibacteria; order Ignavibacteriales; family Melioribacteraceae. The sequence continues at coordinate 2,731 of JAJRZB010000226.1, forward strand.
AGTAAAATATAGTCTTGATTATCTTCTGTATATACATATGGTGTTACTTCTATAATAGTACCGGTGGAATAAAATACATCTATTACATTACCGGCAAAATCTCTTTGTTTAATCGAAATATCAGAACCAATTTGAATTCTACCTTTCATTTTATCACGAACGGTAAGTTTAGGTCTGGCAATAACTTCACCCAAATTTTCAGATTCAAAAAACTTAAAAACACCTTCTACAGATCCTGTCCAGCTTCCAGATGTAAATTCTTGTGCTGCATTAAATAAATATTCAGGCGGATTTTGTAATACCTGATTGGAAGAACTTGTTTGTTCTCTCTCTTCAGTAAATGATCTTAATTTACTGCCAACAGAAACACCGTTGTTAGACATTAACCATTCCCAGTTAATACCTCTTTCTCTTAATTCATCTACATCCGCTTCAAAAAAAACTGCTGATATTTTTACTTCTCTTGAATTAAGAGAGGCATAGGTTTCCTCAGTAAGATTTTGGGAGGCTGTAATTTTCTTTCTTACTTGTATGATATTTTCTTTTTCTTCAAATTCAAGTCCATTGTATTGTACAATCACTACTAAGGCTTTCATGTACGGAAGCTTGTTTATTTCTACCCCTATCGGAGTAGTAACACCTGCCGTACTAACAATCCTTTTCCCGGTTCTTCTTTCACTAATTTTACTAAGTACCTCCATAGCACTTTCGAACGGTGTATACTCAGCTATTGAAACAAGATCATCCGGATTTGTATATTCGTTAAGAGTTTTTTCTATTTCCCTTTGAGCGAAAATCGGTGTTGATATAATTAAAACCAATGCAATTATTAATAGATTTTTCATTTTATTTACTCGTTAATTGTTTGTCATTTTCTGGTGATGTTTGCTCTAGTTTAAGTGTAATCTTTTCAATTACACCCCCTTTGTTAAGAATAAATTTTACTTCATTAGAGACATAATCTATCTTAGTTAAATACCCCAGATAAACTTCATCCCCTTCCCATAAAAGTTGAGTCTTTCCCGAAGCATCTGATAAATAAGCTCCGTCAGGAATAAGTGCAAGTAACTGTGCAGTTTGTACATCCAGTAAATTGTCTTTATTTGGTGGAATTTCTTCTCTTATGAGTGGATATAAAATATTATAAAGCGAATTAGTATTTAATCTATTTTCCTTATAATTAGCAGAAGCAAACATATCATTATCAGAATACAGCACTAATACCTCCATATTATATTGAACTAAATAGTTAGGAAAACCTTCATCATCAACTTCAACAAAGTTATTTAAACTTCCGTTAACTACTTTCTTCAGTTCTTTGCTTTGCTCAATAGAGTAAACAAGTTTGAACAAATCGTTAAACTCGGCTGTCCCGCTTAATTTGTAACTGTAACTCAAGAAATCTCCTTCTTTCCCTTCACCCAAATATTCCAGATTTACATAAGA
>JAJRZB010000227.1 GCA_024275455.1 Bacteroidota bacterium
AATTTCTTTTATGGAGTGTTAATGGAAGCCCTTAGTTTAAGTACATTTATTAAAGCTGCAGACGATATAGAACTTAGTAAATACACGGTTTTAGCAATTCTTAGGAAATATTCTTCAGCATTACATAAAAATAAACTTTATCCTGCATTAGCAGAATTAATCTCAATAAAGAACGAATTGGAACTTTTAGTCGAACAAATGTCTCTTTTTGATACAGAGTTTGTTCTAAATCTCAATTTTGCAGATTTTCAAGATGCTCCTTTTAGCGAACCATTAGACTATAACGAAGATGATTTACAAAGAGTTTTTGAATTTATAACTTGGGCTTTACCCGAAATTCAACATGCAATAGATGAAGGAAAGGCAATATTTGATTTTGTTGATGAAAATATTCAAATAAATGAAATTGGAATAATGCCAATTTATAAAAATGAAGGTTACTTTATGATACCTGATTTAAAGCATGAGTTGATGAAGATTTACAGATTTGAAATGTCTCTTTTTTCTACTCCGGATAATCCGCTTAGAACATTAAAAAGTAAATTAGTTGATTTAATTAGTTTAAAAGCCCCCGAAACAAATTCACCATATGAACTTAAAAGAATTTTAACGGCAAAATTTACCGATTTACCCAACCCGGCAACATATTATTTTGAAACATCACTTGATTTTCCTTTTGTAGATACAATTTTACCGGTAGCAAAAAGAAAATTAGTTAGAATGCTTGCTTCCTAATTAAAGATTTTAAACTTATTGTATCAAACTCTATCAATTTATTAAATTCTTTACTAAATTAAATTTAGTTTAATTTTCCTTTTCTCTTATCATAATTTAATTAGCAACTGGTTTATTTAATCCTAAGTTAAAATTATTTCTAAATGTTAACAGACAATAATAATTCTTCAGCATATTTAAATAGTTCGAATAATAGAATTAGTCAGTTGCACAAATGTTTTCTTAAATTTGGCTCCGATTCACTCCAAAATATTAATATTATTACACAAACAATTGGTAGTTTGCTAAATGCCAGTTCGGCATTTTATAACAGAGTAGATGGTGATTTAATTTGTTCTTGGGGTAAATGGAATTCTCCGGGAGACTTAAAAACATGCGAAAATCCGGTAAACCGTATTTGTAGTCATGTAATTTCAAGTCCTAAAGATGATGTATTGCATATTAGAGATTTGCAAAATACCATATTTGCAAAAACAGATCCAACCGTAATACCATATAAACTCGAAACTTATATTGGCAAAGCCGTTTCATTAGATGGACAACATATAGGATCTTTATGTGTTGTATTCCAAAGGGATTTTATACCGGATGAAGAAGAGCTTAAATTATTCGAAATATTAAGTTCAGCAGTGTCAATAGAAGAAAAAAGACTTCAATATGATCGAGAAATAAAGGAAAATGCTGATCAATATATAGATCTCTATAAGAATTCTACCATAGGAATTTATAGATCAACCCCTGAAGGTAAAATTGTTTTTGCTAACCCAAGGTTTATTTCTTTGCTTGGATATAATTCGCTTAATGAGTTAAAAGAAATTAATATCCAAGAAAATCTTCATTTAAGTAAGGATGATAGAAAGAAATTTATAGAAATCCTTGAGAGTGAGGAAATTATTCATGGTTATATAGTCAAATTGAGAAAAAAGAATGGCGTTCCTTTAATTGTAAGAGAAAGTGCACGTGTTATTAAAAATAACTCCGGCGAAGTAGTATTTTACGAGGGTACAGTTGAAGATATTACAGAACAAAGTAAAACTGAAAAAGCTCTAATTGAAAACGAAGGTAAATTCAGATCAATTTTTGAAAGTGGTGGTTCCGGAATTATAATATTAAAAAAAGATGGGCTTTTTGTTGATGTAAATCCTAAATTTTGTGAAATTATTGGTTATTCCAGAGAAGAGCTTTTAAAACTTTCATATTTGGATATTACGCATCCTAATGATGTTAAAATAAGTAAATTGATGATGAATGATTTGTATAGTGGAGTAAGTAAAAATATTCAGATTGAAAAAAGATATATTAGAAAAGATGGTTCAATAATTTGGGGATCAATTTCTATTGGCCTCTTTAAAGATAAAACTACAGACTAATACTATAATGTGGGAATTTTTGAGGATATTACCGAAAGGATAGTATTATTAAATGAGCTGAAGAAAAGAGATCAAGTGCTTTCCGTGCTTACTTTTTCTACTGAAACTTTTCTTAAAACCCTTGATTGGCAAACAAATATTCGAGAGGTATTAAAAAGGCTTGGAGAAAGTTTAAATATTAATATGGTTTATGTATATCAAAACGGAATTGAGAATGGGGATACAATTGCAACAGAAAAGTATTACTGGGTTGCAAAAGAACATAAATTAACAGAGCATGCTTTTATTTTGCAAAAGTTTTCTTATAAAAATTATGGTTTCGATCAGTTGTTTAATTCACTTCAAAAAAAAGAGGCTTATTTTCGTTGCCAAAGTAATTATAGCGAAGCAGAACAAAAATGGTTATCTCAAAAAAATATCAAATCTGTTTTAATAGTTCCTATTTATGAAATTGATGAACTATGGGGGTTTTTAGGATTTAATGATTATGAAACTGAAAGAGAATGGACGGAACAAGAAGAAGAATTATTGAAAACAGCAGGAAATGTATTAGGTGTTTCGATTAAAAGAAAAAGGTTTGAAGAAGAACTGTTAAGAGCTAAGTTAAAAGCAGAAGAATCAGATAAATTAAAATCGCAGTTTTTAGCTCAAATTTCTCATGAAATTAGATCTCCAATAAACACTATACTTAGTTTTTCAGGGTTACTTAAAGATAGTATTGGGGAAGAAGTTAATGATGAGCTAAGCTCAAGTTTTGAGATTATTTCTTCTGCAGGAAAGAGAATTACTCGAACTATCGATTTGATTCTAAATATGTCAGAAATTCAAACAGGAACATATAAATGTATTCCCCGTAGATTGGATATTTACAATGACATTTTGGATAATTTAATTATAGAGTTTAAAGGTCTTGCAGTTAAAAAAGGTTTAGATTTTAAAGTTAAAAAAGATACTGAAGATACTATTAGAGTTATTGATAACTATACAATCACTCAAGTTTTTGTAAATTTACTGGATAATGCTTTCAAGTATACGAAAAAAGGTAGTGTTGAATTATCATTATCTAAAACAGATGATAACAAATTATGTGTTTCAGTTTGTGATACCGGGATTGGAATTTCAGAGGAATACTTACCCCGTTTATTTGCTCCTTTTAGTCAAGAAGATCAAGGTTATATAAGGAAGTTTGAAGGAAACGGTTTAGGACTTGCACTGGTTAAGAATTATTGTGATCTGAACAATGCAGATATTTCTGTAGAAAGCAAAAAAAACATAGGGACTATTTTTAAAGTTACATTTGCGAGTTAATTAGGTAACTTGAATAAATAAAATTTTAGATTAAGAAAGTAATTTAAACCTATGGGTCTTGATAAAAGCTTTAGAAAGCTTAAAAAGGAAATTACCTTTATTGGGGTTTTTTCTATTGCAACCGGAACTACTTTAAGTGCTGGATTTTTTTTGCTTCCCGGTCTTGCAGCAATTGAAGCAAGAGAATCCCTTGTTCTTGCATATATAATTGCAGCCATACCATTAATTCCATCAATGTTTAGCATTATTGAACTTTCTACGGCAATGCCAAAAGCAGGCGGAGTTTATTATTTCCTTGATAGAACAATGGGACCAATGATGGGAACCATTGGAGGTCTTGGTACATATTTGGCTTTGGTTTTAAAAGTTGCTTTTTCTCTTATAGGAATGGGAGCTTATATTGCTTTATTTTTTCCTGAATTAGAGATTATTCCCATAGGAATTTCAATTGCAGTAATATTAGGTACAATAAATATTTTTGGTGCTAAAAACAGCGAGAAATTTCAGGTTTTTCTAGTTTTTAGTTTGTTGTTGCTTTTAATAATATTTATAGCCGGAGGTCTTCCGGAGTTGAATTCCGGCAGAATAAAAAACATATTTAATGTCGATTTTGATTCTATTTTTTCAACCGCAGGTTTGGTTTATATAAGTTATGTAGGTGTAACAAAGGTTGCAAGTTTATCGGAAGAAGTAAAAAATCCTGAAAGAAATTTACCACGAGGAATATTACTTTCTATGATTACTGCTGTTGTTATTTATGCATTGGGCACAACAATTATGGTTGGTGTTTTACCAATTTCCGAATTAGCAAATAATTTAACCCCTGTAGCCAGCGCTGCAAATGTGATTTTTGGTAAAGTGGGTCTCTATTTATTATCTGTTGCAGCATTATTTGCTTTTCTATCAGTTGCTAATGCAGGTACTTTAAGTGCATCACGCTATCCTCTTGCAATGAGTCGAGATCATATTTTTCCAAGAATTTTCCGCAGTCTTAATAAAAACGGTTCTCCTTTTGTTTCAATTATTTTTACTGTTGTTTTTATAATTGTACTGCTTTTAAGTCTTAATCCTATGGGAATTGCAAAATTAGCCAGTGCATTTCAATTATTAATGTTTGCTTCATTAAGTGTTGCAGTAATAGTTATGAGAGAGAGTAAAATCGATTCGTACGATCCGGGTTATAAATCACCATTATATCCTTGGATGCAATTATTTGGAGTAGCTGCTTCATTCCTTTTGATAATTGAAATGGGAATTTTACCAATTATTTTTTCTTCTGCGTTATTGTTGTTAGGTGCTGCTTGGTACTGGTTTTATGCAAAAGATAAAGTTGTTAGGAGAGGAGCAATTTATCATGTATTTGAAAGATGGGGGAAATCTAGGTACGATGGAATTGAAACAGAACTAAGAGGAATATTAAAGGAAAAAGGATTAAGGAAGGATGATCCTTTTGAAGAAATTGTTGATAGAAGCAAAACATTAGAATTTAATAAACGTACTGAATTTGAAGAAGTTGTGAAAGAAGTAGCTTCTTCTCTAGAAAAAACTATTTTACTTGATCAGAATGAAATAATTAAGCATATAATGGAAGGTACCAGAGTTGGAGCAACCCCGGTTACTAATTCTTTTGCATTACCTCATTTTAGAGTAAACACAATTGAGCATACGGAAATGGTACTGGTACGCTCTAAACCTGGAATTAGTATAGATATTTTCGACCCATTAACTCATGAAGTTGAAGATACAAAAATTGTTCATGGCTTATTTTTCTTGGTAAGTCCGGAAAATAATCCTACACAGCATTTAAGAATACTTGCAAAAATTGCCGGCAGAGTTGATGATGAAGATTTCACTACAAAGTGGATGAATGCTGTAGATGAATTTGAATTAAAATAATCACTAATTTATGATGAACAATTTTATACTGTACAAATTAATAAACACACAAAAACTAAGGACTTAATAGGCTCGGAAATACGCTCTATTACAATACCGCAGAACTGTTTGATTACAACAATACGGCGAGGTGGCGATTCAATAATTCCCAAGGGGAATACTGTGTTGAAAGAATTTGACAGACTTATAATTATGGGCGATCCAAAAGGAATTGAAGAACTTAGAACTAAATACCACTAATTAATTTTTATTCTATGAGCAGAAATAAATCTCCAAAAGAACAATTATTTTCAAAAGTTAGTCACGATTTACGCGGATCATTTACAAGTATTTTAGGATTCAGTGATATCCTTAATGATCCGAACGAAAATTTAAGTAGTGAAGAAATAAGTGAATTTGTTAAAAGAATTGGGACTCAGTCTAAAGACAGTTTTAATCTATTGGTTAATTTCATCAATTGGTTAAAATTAGATTCTTTTAATTATGGAATTGTAAAGGAAAAAATTGATTTAACAGAGATGACTCTGAATATCCAAAGTCTTAACAGAAGAAAACTAACCTGGAAAGAAATTGATATAAATAATTTATTGAATAATTCAATTTATGTCTTAGCTGATTATGAAATTTTAAACACTATTATTTCTAATCTGTTTTCTTACCTTATCGAAGTTACTAATGTCAAGTCTTCAATTAGTATTAGGCCAATTGAAAATGAAGCTAATTTTTCAGGATTAAGTTTTGTTTGTAATACGGATAACAATTTAGATTATTTGAATAATATTTTAGAAATTAATAGTGATATTCCATATTCAATATTATTTGCACATGAGTTTGCAAAGTTAAGCGGCGGAAACTTGGATATAATAAAAGATGAAAAGAATTTATTGAAAATTTCTTTATTATTGCCGTCAACAAAGTAAATTTATACTCTAAACATATATCTTTTATAAAGCGAAAGTATTAATACCGAATACAAAATTATTTCTTCCCCTGTAATTTAATTTCCAGGTAAACTCAAAGTTCATGGGAATTAAAATATGGCCGATACTAAATCCTAATTCATAAAAAGGAGTTTTAAATTCTTTGAAACCGACAGGTAAGATTTGTTTGCTTGAGTTTGATATTTCTGATATTGCAACGTTTAAATAAGTTGAAAACTGAAGTTGAAGATCCTTTAAAATTGGTATTTGTGTTACTCTGAAAAGGTAATCCTTAAAATTATGTTTGAAGAAAAGTGTGGTTGTTTTATCTCCGTAAATCTCACTAATTCTTAAAGTTCTAAACGAATTATTTTTTGCACCTCCGCTAATATTACCTGAAAGAGCATTCAGCATTTGAAAAGGCACAGCACCGGTACTAAAAACATTTTCAATATAAAAATCTGCTTTCCAATCATTTAGAGTATTAAAACTTCCAAAAGTCTCTAATTGAAAAACTGAAAAATTGCTTTCACTTTTAAGAAAATCTTTTTTACTAATCAACACAGAACCGCCGAAGCGAATATAATTTAAAGAGTTAATTCTTCTTCTAAAAAATCCGTCTTCAATATAATTACGAAAATCCAAACCAAAAGATGCGGTTATTGCATTTGTTTTTATATCATATATGCTTTTGTTTTGCGAATAATTTCTGCCTTGGTAAAAAAAAGAAAAATCAGAATTGTTCTTTGCGGATTTATCTGTTTTACTTAGAAAGCCCAAACCTAAATTTAAGAAAGGGAAGATCTCACTTTTAATTTCAGTTTCGAATCCTTTTGTATAGAAGTAATCTCTAAAATCATATTTAGAAAATAAACTTAAAACCGTTGAAGTTAACTTATTGTAATTATTAGATGTACCAAATAAATCTGTTAATTTATCATAAACACTGAATGAAATTTGAGTTGTTCTATAATCTCCTAATAAATAATTAGCAAGAAATTTTGTTTTTAGTTTTTTATCTGCAAAACCATAACCGGCACCTAACCTGGCGCTAAACCTTTGAGACTCTTTATGCGAGTAAAGTAAATTAAAATTAAGAGCACTTCCCTCAACTTTATTAAAGCTGTAAATTGTTAATGGTCCGCCAACATAAAGGTTTTTATGTAATTGAATTTGCTGGGCTAAAATAGAGAATTTTTCCCCAAAAGATTTGGATATATTTTCCAAACTGTCAATCCTGGAATAGGCTTGTGTTTCTTTAATTGTGTTGGGAATAGTTTGAATGGAATTCCAATAAGTTTTATCTTTTTTATCAGCATCCGGCACTACTGAGATTATTGCTCCGTCAAATATATTATCGTCAATCTCAGTATTTATTTCGTAAGAGTTCATTATTGTATTAAGCTCAAAACCAAATTTTGCAAGACCAAGATAATTTCCTTCTGCAAATAGCCTGTAATCTATTGGCAGAATAATTCCTTTCTCAATTTCGGAAAACTGCTGATAAACTTTTATGTAATTAAAAAGTCTGCCAGGGTTTGCCATTTTATTTAGCTGTACATCAATTTTTAATAAGTAAAATGTACTGTCTTCAATAAATAATTTTCCGTAAAATCCGGGATCGGCAGTATTATCAGTAGCAAAATAAATTTGGTATACTTTTTTATCATTTATAGCCGTTTCTTTTTCTATATAAAAATAGTAGTAAGATAATGCTTTATCTGATATAGGACTTGGAATACTTCGATTCATAAACAGTAAATTATCTTCGTAAAAACTTTGAATTACATTCCCCCCTGTTAATACATTTATAAACGGAGGAGTATTAGCAGTTTGTTTTCTGGCAACAATAAAATGTTTGAAGTTATCTGGTGATTTAAAAAAACCACGACTTTCATTTTCTAAAATTCCGGTAATTTTTAATTTGCCGGTATCTTTTGCGGTTAACGAAAAGTTACCTGACTGAAAATCTTTGGTAGTTTTTATTAGTCCTTTGGTATAGGCGGAATATTTATAATTATTGATATTATTTTTTATTTCTTTCTTCTTCTTTATTGTTTTTTCTATTATTTCGTAAGCTGGATTTTTGTCTGGTTTAACTATTATTTCGGATATTTCTAACTTTATCGGACTAAGTAAAAAATTCACTTTCTTTTCTTCATTGATGGAAATTTTTGCTGTGTCTGATTTATAACCGATATAAGAAGCAATTAATAAATAATTTACTTCCGACAGTCGGATTTTAAATTTGCCGTCTTTATTTGCAGCAGTACCTTTGCCGGAATTATCTACTCTGATATTAGCATAACCTAAATTTTGGTTAGTAACCTTATCTTTTACAAAGCCGGAAATGGTATAATACTGGCTGAATATATTTGTATAACTTAAAAAAGTTATAAACGCTATTATTGTAATTTTTAACATAGTGCTTTGAATTATGATCTACATCAAAATTTTTTAAAAGTTATTATTAATTGATTATATAAAATCAAAATTGTTCGATAGTAAACTGAATTAAAGTATCATAAATAATGCTTCTAAATTACTGATAAGGTAATGAAATTAAAAATATTCAAATCGGTAAAAAGTAAATTATCCTTCCTGATATCTATTGTGCTTGGATTCATTTCTGTGTTTATTTACATTTATTTTCCAACTAATTTTAAACTTGAAAGTTTAAAATCTTTACAAAGAGAAGCCTATACCATAGGAAATATTGCCTCATATAATATTGGTTCCGCTTTATTATTTAATGATTTTGATGTGGTTCATACCTACTTGGAACCATTAACTAAAAATAAAAACATCGCCTACATTGTTGTTCATGATCAAAATGATTCTGTTTTTTACGGTTATAATCTTAGCAAAGCGAAAATTAACAATTATAAAACTATTTCAAGAATAGTAGAAAATGAGAATTATAGATACCTCAAATTAAATATACCGATTGTTGTTAATTCTGAGAAAGCAGGGTATTTGTTTATGGGTTACTCGTTAGAAAATTTACAAGCTAATGTTAGCTCCATAAAAAATAGAATTGCCATAATTAGTTTGGTGTTGTTTGTTCTAAGTGTTGCCATTGTGTATTTTATAGGATTTGTTTCGCTAAGACCATTAATAAAAGTTGCTGAAACAGCTGAAAAAATTAGATCGGGTGAACTATCGATTAGAGCTCCTGTCTATACAGAGGATGAAGTCGGAAATCTTGCAAGGTCTTTTAATGTGATGGTCGATAAATTATTTCTGACAAATGAAGAGTTAGAGACGATAAATAAAGAGCTGGAAAACAGGGTAATTGAAAGAACCAAACAGCTAAGCGAAAGTGAAGAGAGATTTAGAGGGTTATACGAAAATTCTTCAATTGGTCTATACAGAGCCTCAGCTCAAAATGAAATAATTCTAGCAAATCCAACATTAGTAAAAATGTTGGGCTATAATTCTTTAGAGGACTTTATTGAAAGTAGAAAAATTAAAGAAGGTTATTGCAATAAAGAGCAGTACAACAAGTTTTATGAATTGTTAAAAAGAGAAAGTGAGATTGTTGGTTTTGAGCAGTTCTGGAAAAAGAAGAATGGTGATCTTATTTATATTAGGGAAAGTGTTAAAACTGTATATGATGAAAATGGCAAAGTATTATATTACGATGGAACAGTAGAAGATATTACACTTAAAAAAGAATATTAAGAAAAACTAATAAATGCCAAAGAAGTAGCCGAAGCTGCTGTAAAAATGAAAGCAGAATTTTTAACGCAAATGTCTCATGAATTTAGAACACCAATAAATAGTATTTTAAGTTACACACAACTGTTAAAATCTGAGGTAATTGATTTAATTCCGGATGATTTGAAATTTAGTTTTGATATGATTAATAACGGCGGAAGAAGATTAATAAGAACAGTTGATATGATTTTGAATATGTCAGAGTTACAAACCGGAACTTATGAAGTTATTCCTGAAAAAGTAGACCTTGTTAAAGGAATTCTTGCTCCTCTTGTTGGAGAATTTAAAACGACAGCAGAAAGTAAAAATCTAAGCATTATTTTGTTAAATAGATTAGAAGAGGGACAAACGGGAATAACGATTGATATTTATACATCAACTCAAATATTTGCTAATCTAATTGATAATGCTATTAAGTATACAATTGAAGGAAGTATTGAAATAGTAGCTTATCAAAATAGTTTCGGACAAATTTGTGTTGATGTTCAGGATACTGGAATTGGCATAAGTGAAAAATTTCAAGAAACTATGTTTGAACCGTTTACACAAGAAGAACAAGGTTACACAAGGAAATTTGAAGGTAACGGTTTAGGAATGGCTCTTGTTAAAGAGTATTGCAATTTAAATGATATTGATATAAAAGTAAAAAGCAAAAAAGATCAAGGGTCATTGTTCACAGTTACTTTGAAAAATTATAGTTCCGAAAAAGTAATAAAGAATAAATCTAAGGCTAAAGAAGAATTAGTTTGAATAACTTCTGAATTATTAAATGTAATCCTGTAAATGTTGCATATTGTAAAGTAATAATAATATTTGCAACATTTACAGGAATAACAATAATTAAATTAACCTCTAGTTAAGAACAATCTCATTTTTTTAACGAAGAAGAATCATTTTGCGAGTATTAGTATAACTACCTGCTTTTAACTGATAAAAATACGTTCCACTTGAAAGTAAAGCTGCATTAAATTCTATTTCATATTTACCCGGTTTTTGATTTTTGTTTACTATTGTTGCAACCTCTTTCCCAAGAATATCGTAAACTTTTAATTGTACATGCGTTGCTTGCAACAACTCAGCATTGTTTGGAATGGAATAACTTATTTTAGTTGTTGGATTAAACGGATTAGGATAATTTTGATTTAATACAAATTCGTTTTCGATATTAATATTTTTTACATCTGAAATAATTTCAGAATAATTGAATACAACTCGACGAGGTGCAATTCCGGTTTAATAAGTATTTAACAATGTACCTTCCGAATTAAAAATAGTTAAAGCTCCATTTGATGAAAAGTCTTTTGCATCTAATAAATAATGTGTTTGATTTACAGGATAATAACCATAACCATATATAAAGGCAGCATCAACCGGATTAACAACACGGTTAACATTTTTAGTAAGTAAATCAATATTTACAATATCATTAAATGACCCTTTGAAATAAATAGAATTCTTAGTTGTATCTACACTAATATCTTTTCCAAAACCGTATTCCGGAACAAAGAATGAATCTACTTTTGAAAAATTATCTAATTCAATTTTATAAATAATTCCGGTAGTTGCGTCCCCCGGGCAACCTATTAGTAAATGGTTGTCATTGGTTAGTGCAAGGGAAGAAGGATTAAGCTTAACTGTAATAATTTGAACTACAGAATCGGTTCTTGTATCAATTACCGATACAGTTGAGTCTGAATCTCCGCCCCATAAACTGTTATTAGCAACAAATACGTAATCATTGTTAGAAGTAATTTCTTGGGGGTATACACCTACTTGTATATCTTTTACATAACTAAAATCATCAAGATTTAGTACGGAAACATTGCTGATAGGTCCGTTTGTAATATAAACTTTTTGATTTGCGATTGTTAAAGAATAAGGGTTAGTTCCTACCTCTGTTGAATTAATAATAGTGCCTAAACTATCTAATTTATATATTTTACCACTTCCTCCAAAATTACCTTGTTCTGTTAGGTAAATATTATTTTTGTAAAAAAAAAGTCCATCAGGATACAAACCAATATTACCGGGGTTAAAAATACTTGGTGTAAATAAACTATCTTCAATTTGCAACATGGAAAGCTGAGAAGTACCTGCACTAAAACCTCCCTCAGATAAAACATAAACTCGGTTTAACTGTTGTGCATTCATTAGAATTGAGGTGAATGCGAAAAATAAAATGTAAAATACTTTTTTCATTATAACTCCTATAATTAATAATTAATAAATAATGTTATTCTGTAATTTCTTAAAGGCATCGGGTAGCCGGGAATAACCTCGTAGTTTGTGTTGGGGAGATTATTTCCTTCTAACTTGGCAATTAATTTTATATCCCATAGTTTATATTCAATACTAATATTTCCATCTAAAGTATTTATAGGACTTAGTTCATTATTATTTGCCGAATCAGAATATCTTTTGCCAATGTGGATGTAATTAAGGTTAAGTTCAAACTTTTTGTAACTAAGTGACAAGCCTAAATTTGATGATAGAATTGGGATATAAGGGAACTGCTTATTTTTTGCAGCGTCATTTAAATAAGTCTCGCTTATTTTTTTAGAATTAATGAATTTTATTCCTGCATCAAATCCTAAAGATAATTTTGGGCTGATGAGCCTTGCGACAGATAAATTAAGGGATACATTTTTAGAGATAGATTCTTCAATGTTTCCCGGACTCCAAATTCCGCTTTCTCCCGGCAACCAAATGATTTTATTTTTCGCGAAAATATAAGTGTAACTTAAATCAACTTGACCTTTAAAAAGATTATTAAAAGAATAGAATAATCCTGTCTCGGCATTAAAAGAGTTCTCCGGTTTTAAGTTTATATTTCCTCCCGGCTGCCAGTATAAATCGTTAAAGGAAGGGGCTCTAAAATTTTTTCCTAAATTTCCTTTTAAACTAAAAGAAGACTTAGTAAATGGTTGATAATTAATGCCGAGTTTATATGTAGCTGATCCTTGTTTAATATCAGAAATGTAATCATATCTGGCGGAAGGGAATATTTTAATATCTTCGGTAAAACTAAGAACAGAAGAAATAAATATTGCATGTTCATTCCTAGCAGTTCCATTCTGAATATTATCGCTTATTAGTTTTGCATTGGTAAAATTATATCCGCCGGTAAGACTAAAGAAGTTTTTCTTTAATCTTATTTCCGACGCAAGTGAATAAACAAGATTTTTATAATCACTGCTAAGAATTTTACCAACACTGTAATTCATAAAATTATTTTGGAAATTGAAAGAAGTAAGCAATGTTACATTGGGTGAAATAATATTCTCGGAAAGTAAAATATTATTCCAGTTTTTATCAATTTGCTTTGTTTTAGGCGGAGTAGAACCTGTTTCAATACCCGGTAAATTTTTATTCTGGTAAGTATAGATTGAAAGAAATCTTATTCTATTTGAATTATTAATTATGTATTGTGTATTTATTCCAAGATCATATAATAAATAAGAAGAATTTTCTCTTTCCTTTAGAATTTTTTCGGAACCATTGTTAAAATAATATTCAAAGCTTCCATCAGATTTTTCGGTGTTAAAAAATAAATCAATATTAAAATCAGTTGTCTGCTTTTCAAGATTTAGTGAATAACTTTTTGTATTAAAAGAACCGTTTGAAACTGAAAACCCTATTTTATAATCTTTATTATTTTCTATTAGGGAACGATTTTTAGTAATAATATTTACAACTCCGCCTATTGCATCGCTGCCGTAAATTGAACTTACTCCGTTATTTATAATTTCAATTCGTTCAATATTCTGCAATGGAATTAAGGATAAGTCAATTTGAGAATTTTGAAATGAGTTTAAGCGTATTCCGTCAATCAATATTAAAGTATGCTGGGCATCTAAACCATTTGTGGAAATTGATTTTAATTGAGGGGTTATTCCGTAAGATTTTATAAATGCAGAACCGCTACTTTTTAATATATCGGGGAGTCTTGTACCGTTTGATTGTTTAATTTTTGCTTCATCAATAATTTCTATTTTTGTAGAAACATCTTTTAGCTTTATCTGTAATTTGCTGGAAATAACTGTAACTTCGGATAAAGTATATTCTTCAGTAACAGTAGAATCTTGAGCAAAATTCTTCATTTTAATAGGTAAAAACACTAAACAAATAAGTGAAATGGACATTATGTTTTTGGAAATACTCAATTAAAAATCCTCAAAACCGTTAACTGAAATTTTTGAGAGGGAAAAAACATTAAACGAATTACCAATTGAAAATAAAATATTCAAATTCATCTAATTGCTCTCTTTATTGTTAAAAAGGGTTAACTTACAATTTATAACTGCTTGGTCAAGTGTAATGAGAAACCGGTTTTTGGTAACCTCGTAAAGGAATTTATTTATATTTATTTTTTCGGAATTGTAAATAAAAGAATCGTGTTTAAGTATTAAACCATGTTTTAGTGCTGTTTTTATAATTACTTTATTCATAGTAACCCGCTATGTTTCTATTAATAACTGTAGTTAATTGAATAAAGAGGATTACGGAAATTGAGTGAAGTGCTTAAAATTTTTAAGTTTGCTTTTTTCCCCGAAAGCCTCTCTTATTTTAATAATTAGGCAGGTCTCCTGGCTTGTTCCATCTTTAACGTCTTCCCATTCAAAAATTTCTGAACAGTGACAAAATGTTAAAGACTTTAAGGAACTTACAGTTGCGGGTACAGCTCCGGAATTTTTACTTTTTGTTATAAAAGTAAATCACCGGATTCCCTTTTAAATGAAAACCTAATTACTGTGGGTGTAATTTATGAAATTGATATTATCTTTCAAAGATATTTTATTAATATCTTTAAGCGGCTGTACGTTTTTCTTCAATGTAATTTAGAAGATCGTTAACTGATTTTTGTTCTTCGGCTGTGAGTTTTTGCTGAACAGTTTCATAAGCTATTTTTAACCAGCGAGTGTTTATTGATTTTTCAATATCGGGCAATTCAATTTCATCACAATCTTCAACACACAGCACAATGCCTGCAATAGCAATTGCAGATTTTAGATTAAGAATATTATCAATTTTATTATTGTTAACAATTTTAATTAGGTAAGGAAATAATTTTTCTTCCGATAGAGCAATTTCAATAGCAGCATTACCGGCTTTTATCATTTCTTGCTTCTTTTGAAACGATTTTAAATCTTTATCACTGGCAATTAATAGTAATTGATTTATTGCTTCTTCCTTGTTGCCCGGCTTTTCTTCAGAAAACTTAATTAAACTTTCTATTGCGTTGGTTATTGTTTTTCCTAAAAGTTCT
>JAJRZB010000228.1 GCA_024275455.1 Bacteroidota bacterium
AAAAAAACTAAGCGGATAATTTTTGTAATAATCCGGCAAGTTGTTTCATTTCAGAATCATTCAGTTTTTTTGAAAATTCATTTAGACTTTTAACATGTTCAGGATAGATTTTATTAATCTTTTGTTTTCCTTTTGCAGTTAATTCTGCATTAATAACTCTTCTATCTGTTTTTGAATGAACTCTTCTAACCAAGTCTTCTTTTTCTAAGTTATCCATAACACACGTAATATTAGCACCGGTTACCATTAACTCGTCACTAATTTTTTTCAAAGGAATAGATCCTTTTTTCATTAACACATCAAGAACTCCAAACTGCGGAGAAGTTAATTTTTGTGTGCCTAAATGTTTTGAGTGTACTTTTTTTAGTTTGTCGTGTGCTTTTGCAACTAGGTTAAACAATTCAAGAACTTGTTGTTCTTTGCTCGCTTTTGCCATGATTCCCCCTCATTATGTTTATAGGATTATTTTATTTAATTGCTGTCGATGAATTTTATAGTTTGGTATAATTTCCTCGACAAGTTTCCAATATTTCCTTGAATGATTCATTTCTTTTAGATGACATAACTCATGTACAATAACATAATCAATAACTTCAGGATTAAAATACATCAATTTTAAATTAAAAGACAAGTTTTTTTTGTTAGAACAACTTCCCCACCTTGATTTAAGATTTTTAATTTTAATATTGTTATAGATGAAGTTATATTCATAACTAAGTTCTTTAACTCTCCTTGGAATATATTCTTTTGCTTGAACTCCCAACCAATTAGTATATAACTCAATTACAGAACTGGATTTATAGATATCAGAGTTAAAAATTAAACTTTGTTCTTTAAAATAGTAATTTAAATTTTTATTATCAACAAATGATTTTTTTATTACTCTAATATCTTCTCCTAAATAATAATATTTATTTTGCTGCAATTTTAAAAGGTTAATTTTTTTCTCAATCCATTTCGTGTTTTTTGTTATAAATTTTTTGGCAACAATATAAGGAACGTATCTTGGAAGTGTTACTTTTATAGTAAGATCTCTATCAACTTTTAACCGAATATTTTTGGAGATTCTATGCTTTTGAAGCTTGCATTTATGAGAAACACCATTTATTTCAACAAATTCTTCTTTCATATTATTTTAATATTATGTTGAAAGCTCCGAAAATTAAAATTATATTACTTTATTTAAAAATGTTCATATTGTAAAAAATACTTTGCAACTAAATAATAAATTTATAAAAAGCGAATTTAACAACTTTTTGAGTTCTATTCAAAAAGAAACAAAGCAAAATAATATTAAATACTTAATAAGTTTTGCTTTCAATATACCCCATATTAATATTTCTTCACTAACAAATTCTAATAACTTAAAAACGAAAAATTATTTTTACTGGAAAATTGAAAGTGAAAACGAAGAATTTATTGGGTTAAATTCTGTTTTAAATATAAACGAGTTTGGTGAAGACAGAATTAATAAAACTGCACATATTATAAATAATGTTGAGAGTAATTTTATATCTAATTGGGATGAACTTGGTTTAAATAATCTTCCTTTGGTTATGGGAGGTTATAAATTTGCCCCGAACCAAAAAAGTGAACTTTGGGAAGATTTTAGTGATGCCGATTGGTTTGTTCCAAATTACATTTTTTACAAATGTGAAAAAGGTGCTTTTGCAGTTTTTAATTCTTTCATTTATTTGGAAGAGAAAGATCATATTATTGATAGTTTTAAAAGTTTCTTAGAAATCCTTTCAGATTTAACTGATGATTTGTAATTAAATGAAAATAAATTTAAAGATCCTATTTATTCCAATTCAGTAGATAAGTGGGAAGGGGCTGTAAATTTAGCCTTGCAAAAAATTACTAATGGGGTCTTTAAAAAAGTTGTACTTTCACGAGAAGTTTGTCTTGAACTTAAAACATCCACAAATGTAACAAAATTATTAAATGACCTTAGTGCAAAATATCCCAGATGTTATACTTTTGCTTTTAATAAAAATAATTCTCTCTTCCTTGGTGCTTCTCCTGAAAAATTAGCTAAATTTTCAAATAACCAAATTGAAGTCGATGCTTTAGCAGGCTCCGCTCCCAGAGGTGAAACCTTGGAAGAAGATTTAAATTATGAAAATTTTCTTCTAAATAGCGAAAAAAACTTAAATGAACAACAAGCAGTGGTTTCGTTTATTAATCAGTTGTTGGAAGATATTACAGAGAATATTTATTTTAAGAAGAATCCGGTAATAAGAAAATTACCAAATATTCAGCATTTGTGGACTGTTATTACTGCAAAGTTAAAAAACGATTATAAATTATTTGATGTTTTAAAGGCACTACATCCTACGCCTGCTATTTGCGGTACTCCTTGGAAGACAGCACGTGATTTTATTCTTGATATTGAGCCTCATGATAGAGGTTTATATTCAGGTAATATAGGTTGGTTTAATTTTAACGGCAGTGGAGAATTTGCTGTTGCAATACGTTCTGCATTAATAAAAAATAAAAAATTATATGCTTATGCCGGTTGTGGTATAGTTGAAGGCTCAGAACCAAATTTGGAGTTTGAAGAATCCGAAATAAAACTTAAGCCAATCCTCTCATTATTTGTTGATGAAAAAGTACATCAATCATAATTATTTTTGGTCTTCTTTATTTGTTGAACAACTTGTTCAGCTTGGGGTTAAGCACGCTTGTGTATCACCCGGCTCAAGAAATACGTCACTTACTTTTGCGCTTGCATCAAATAAAAAAATAAAAAAATATATTCATATTGATGAAAGATCCGGAGCATTTTTTGCTTTAGGAATTGCAAAAAAAACGAATGGACCTGTAGCATTATTTACTACCTCAGGTACAGCTGTTGTTGAACTTTATCCTGCTATTGTTGAAGCTTATCAACAAAGAATTCCTTTAATTGTTTGTACTGCCGATAGACCTTATTTCTTAAAAAATGTCGGTGCAAATCAAACTATAAATCAAGATAATATTTTTTCAAATCATATTAGATATTTTGCTGATCTTGGTCTTCCTTTAATTAGGGAAAATAAGCTAAATAGATTTACTGAAATAATTAGAAAGGGACTTTGCGTTTCAACTATGAGAAATAAGGGACCTGTACATTTTAATTTGCAATTTGAAAAACCATTTGAACCTAATGCATTTACTCAAGAAATAAATTTTAGTATAAATGAATTTGTAAATAAAAAAAGTTGCTCTACAAATCTAACTTCTATTTCAAAACGTGACTTAAATTCTCTTAAAAAAACAATACAAAATTCGAAAAAAGGAATTATAACTATTGGCTGGGGAAATTTTAGTGAGAAGTTTTACAAAGAATTAATAAGCTTTTCGAAAAAGTATAATTTCCCAGTGTTGCCAGATGGTACAAGCAGACTTAGATATGGTGGCAGCATAAAACAAAATATAATATCAAATCATACAGCTTTTATAAAGGAATATGTTAATGAGATTGATCTTGTTATTCAATTTGGAAATGCTCCAACCTCTCAGTTTATGCTTAATTTTATGAATAAAACTAAAGCTCCGAAAATCTTGATTAATAAATTTGGAGACTTGAAAGACCCTTCTAGAAAAAAAGGGAAAATTATAAAAATTGATGAAGTGGATTTTCTAAAATATTTTAAAGAAAAGTTAGTTCCTAATAATTTAAGGAAAGATTGGACAAAGGAAATAAAAAGAGTTGACCTTAGATGTGAATTGATAAAAAATAAATTATTCAACAATTCTTTCTACGGATCTGAACCGAGATTGGCTAAAGAAATATTAAGATTAATACCAGATAAATCAAATTTGTTTATTTCCAACAGTATGGCTGTACGGGATTATGATTATTTTGCAGCGTCAAATAAAAACATCAAAGTATTTACAAACAGAGGAGCAAGTGGAATTGATGGAATAATCTCAACCGCTTCCGGCATTGCATCACAATCCAAACAACCAACATTTTTAGTGATTGGTGATTTGGCATTTTATCATAACTTAAGTGCGCTCTCAACTATAAAAGATTATTTAATTCCTCTCAAAATAATTTTAATTAACAATAATGGTGGAGGAATATTTAATATGTTAGCGGTTGCAGAAGAAAATGAACATTTTGAAAAGTATTGGAGAACACCTCAAAATCTTGATTTTGCAAAAATTGTAAAATCTTTTGGAATTAAACATTATCAACCAAAATCATGGAAAAGTTTTCGATCAGCAATAATTCCATCTATCAAAAATAATACTCAAGTTGTTATTGAAGGAAAAACCGACTCAAAAAAATCATTAACGTTACGAAGACAATATTGGAGTAAAGTTAAAGAAGAATTCCCGCCTGTAATATGATTGTAAACTTAGAGACTCTTAATTTTAACGTTGAATGTAAAGAAGAAGACATCGGGAATAAAAAACCGGTTGTATTTTTGCATGGTTTTACTGGGTGCGTAGAAGATTGGTATTTCCTTAAAGGTAAAATTGTAAATTCTTTTACCCCGATATTTATTGATTTAATCGGTCATGGAAAAACTTCCTCCCCTAACAATATTGAAGAATACTCTGAACATGCCCAAGTTGAACAATTAAAAAACATTCTGAATTATTTAAATATTACTAAAGTTGTAATGGTTGGTTACTCAATGGGTGGAAGATTGGCAGTATCGTTTACTGCTAAATATCCGGATTTGGTTGAAGGATTAATTTTAGAAAGTACTTCTTTTGGAATTGAGACAAAAATTGAAAGAGAAGTTAGAATAAAGCAAGATACTGAATTGGCAGATAGAATAAACAATCTGTCGCTTAAAGATTTTTTTGATTATTGGTATAATATTCCTTTGTTCAATTCATTAAGTAAGTTACCTAAAAATAAATTAATTGATCTGAAAACCAAAAGAGTCGAAATAAATAATAAATCAGGATTACAAAATAGTTTATTGGGTTTTGGTACTGGAAAGATGAATTATCATCTTTATAAATTTATTGAATTAAAAAAAAGAATTTTACTAATTTCCGGAAAACTTGATAATAAATTTTCGGAAATAAATAAATTAACTAATGAGAAACTTAAAAATTCAGAATTAGTGGTTATTAAAAATTGCGGACATAATGTTCATTACTAAAAACCAAAAGAATTTCTTAAATTAATAAATTCATTTTTATTAAATATGCAGGAATCAGAATGAGTATAAACTGGAATAAAGCAAAAGAATACAAAGATATAATTTATGAAAAGTCTGAAGGTATTGCTAAAATTACAATTAACAGACCCAAGAAAAGGAATGCATTCCGACCCGAAACTGTACAAGAAATGTATGATGCTTTTATAGATTCCCGTGAAGATCCGGAAATAGGTGTAATATTATTAACAGGCAAAGGTCCGGCAAAAGATGGTAAATACGCGTTCTGCTCTGGTGGTGATCAAAAAGTTCGTGGTGATCAAGGTTATGTTGGTGGGGACGGAGTACCAAGATTAAATGTATTAGACCTGCAAAAACTTATACGCAGTATTCCCAAACCGGTTATTGCATTGGTTGCAGGTTATGCAATAGGAGGAGGTCATGTGCTTCATGTTGTGTGTGATTTAACTATTGCAGCCGATAATGCAATCTTCGGTCAAACAGGGCCAAAAGTAGGCAGTTTCGATGGTGGATTCGGATCAAGTTATTTAGCAAGACATGTTGGACAAAAGAAAGCAAGGGAAATTTGGTATTTATGTAAGCAGTATAATGCAGAGGAAGCCTTACAAATGGGTATGGTTAATAAGGTTGTTCCAGTAGATCAATTGGAAAAAGAGGGAATTAGTTGGGCGAGAGATATTCTTAGACACAGTCCGTTGGCAATACGATTGTTAAAATCAGCTTTTAATGCCGAACTAGACGGGCAGACAGGTATACAAGAATTGGCTGGTAATGCTACATTGCTTTATTATATGAGTGAAGAAGCACAAGAAGGTAAAAAAGCTTATAACGAAAAAAGGAAACCGGACTTTTCGAAATTTCCGAGAGTTCCGTAGATTTGAATTATGATTGAAAGTATTAAAGAAATAAACAAATTTGAAACATGGATACTTGCCAGTCGACCAAAAACATTATTGGCGGCAGTTGTTCCGGTAGTTACAGGTACATCAATAGTTTCTTTTGAAACTAAGGTAAACATTGTTGCATCGGCAGTTGCTTTAATTTGTGCAATGTTAATACAAATAGGTACAAACTTTGTTAATGATCTTTATGATTATCTTTCCGGAGCTGACAATGAAAATAGAAAAGGTCCGACAAGAGCATTGGCTTCAGGTCTTATTACTGTTGCTGAAATGAAAACTGCAATTATTCTTGTTTTTTCTTTAACATTTATCTTAGGATTATATCTTGTTTACATTTCTACGTGGATTACTTTGTTAATCGGACTTCTTTCAATATTTGCCGGAATTGCTTATACTGCCGGGCCTTATCCGTTGGCATATAATGGACTTGGTGATGTGTTTGTGTTTTTATTTTTTGGAATAGTTGGTACGGTAGGTACCTATTATGTACAAGTTGTTGATGTAACAGCTTTGGTATTTTGGGCTTCAATTCCGGTTGGTGCTTTAATAACAAATATTCTGGTTGTAAACAATTATCGAGATATTGAAGAAGATAGAGAAGTTGGTAAAAATACTCTTGCAGTTAAAATGGGTAAAAAGTTTACAAGGTATCAGTATTTGGTTTTTATGATTTTATCCTACCTAATTCTTTTGGTTGTTTATTTTACTTATAATCAAAGCTTGTTTGTATTTCTACCGATGTTAACTTTACCACTTGCAATTAGATTAATTAAAATGATTTTTTCTTACACCGGGGAAAAGTTAAATAAAACATTAGAGCTTACTGCTAAGTTATCTGCTTTCTATGGATTTCTTTTCGCAGTCGGCATTGTTTTATGAGAATTATTGCTTTAACATATCAAATTTATAAATTTCCACTTTCATCTGACTTTACTAATTCAAAACAAAAAATTGTTAATAAGGAAGTTATTATTCTTAAAGCTAAGGATGATTTAAATAATTACCATTTCGGTGAAGTATCACCTCTTATAGAATTTAGTGAAGAAACAATTTTAGATTGTATTAACGGGTTGGATACATTAATAAATAGAAAAATTGTATTAGGAAATGTTGATGAAATAAAAAATAAGTTGAAAAGGAATGAAATTTATCCGTCAGTTAAGTTTGGAATTGAGCAAGTTCTTTTAAGTATCGAATTAAGATATAATTCAAAAATATACTCTCACAAATTTAAGTTTAGTCAGGTTAATATAAATGGAGTAGTTGGAATTAAACCCCAAAATGAAACTATTAAAAGAGTAAATGAATTAGTTAATAAAAACTTCAAAACGATAAAGTTGAAAATTGGCAGAAATAATTTTAGTGAGGATTTAGAAATTATAAAAACAATATCAGAAAAATATTGTGATAAAGTAAAAATCAGATTAGATGTAAACGGTAAATGGACATATAATGAAGCAAAAGAAAATTTTAAAATACTGTCTCAGTTTAATTTGCAATTTATTGAGCAACCTGTTAAAGAGTTAAATGATTTAGAAAAACTTTCTGCAGAATTTGGACAAATAATTGTTCCTGATGAATGTGTTGAAACTTTTGAAGATGCGGTAAAAATCATTGATTCGGACAAGTTTAACTTTATTGTTCTTAAGCCTGCTATAAGAATTGGTATTTTTGACACTCTCAAAATTATTTCAATTGCAAATTCTAAGAATATTAATGTAATTATTACTTCTTCTTTTGAAACAATAATCGGTAGAAGTGCATTGATATTTTTAGCTTCAATTACTAATCATTCTTTTGCTCATGGACTCTCAACCGAACTATTGGGGGCTGATACAATTAATGCGAATTTAGAAGTTAACAAACCAAAAATTTTGTCCGATCTAAATAACTATCCGATAACTTTTGAGTTTCTTCAATAATGAGAACACTTCATAATATGGACCATTGGCTTAAACAACAAGCTTTGAAAAATCCTAATGCTATTGCAGTAATTTGTGATGAACAAAAAATCTCTTATTTGGAACTACTAAAATTAGCAAATAAATCTGCTGCTTATTTTTATGATAAAGGGATTAGAAAAAATAATCATATAGCGGTTATTTCAGATAATTCATTAGAGTTTGTTGTTGCAATAAATGCACTGTGGATATTAGGAGCAATTCCGGTTCCCATAAATATCAGACTTAGCAATTATGAAAAATTAAAATTAATTGAACATGCTGATTGTCAATCTATTATTACAGTTGGACAAATCGCTAATCAAATTGAGTTTGGAAAAAAAATAACTTTTTCAATTGAAGAAATTTCAAGTATGAAAGAAAATATTATTGAAAATAATTACTCTCCATCTGCTATTGCACTAATGATGTATTCCTCCGGCTCAACCGGCACACCGAAATGTGTGCAAATTTTATTCAGCAATTTATATGAAAGTTTTATTTCATCTGATACTTTAATTAACCATACGACTAACGATGTTTGGTTAGCTTCATTACCGTTTTATCATATTGGTGGATTCTCAATAATTACAAGGTCGTTAATCTCTGGTTGCACTCTGATTTTGTCGGAATCGGTTAGTGCAAAAGTACTTGTAGAAAAAATTTTAAATCACACTCCGACATATTTGTCTTTAGTCCCAACAATGCTAGCTGAGCTTATAAATCTGAAAATAAAACCTTGGAATAAACTTAAATTTGTTTTTCTTGGCGGTGGCCCCATTTATGAAAAAGATTTTAAAAACATACTAAATTCAGGTTGGCCTATTGTAACTGTGTACGGCTCTACAGAAACCACATCAATGGTTGCTGCAAGTACACCGGATAATTTAATTGTTGATGGAATTTCAGCAGGTAAGCCCCTCGACAACGTAAAAATTAAAATTGTAAATAAGAACGAAAAAATAGTTGATAAAAATGAAACCGGAGAAATAGTTGTAGAATCAAAATCAGTTGCAAGCGGTTATTATAAACCACTGCATAGTTTCTCACAAAATTTAACTGACTGGATTTACCGTTCTAACGATTTAGGCAGAATAGATGAAAAAGGAAATCTACACATTCTAGGAAGAATAGATGATATAATAATTTCCGGAGGAGAGAATATATCCCTTACAGAAATTGAAAATATTGTTAACCAGTCTGATTTTATTGAGGATTGTGCTACTTTAGTTAAAGCGGATAAAAAATGGGGACAATCATATATTTTGTTTATTGCCACTAACAAAAAATAAACAAAGACAATGTGAAAAATTATTTAAGTAATAAGATTAGTAAATATAAATATCCTAGCGAAATAATAATGCTGGATTCAATTCCAATAAATGAATTAGGTAAAAAAAATAAAGTTGAATTAAGCAAAATCACTTCTCAAAATTCTTTTTAAGTTCTTTCAATAATTCATCCAGAATTGCAGTTTTTTTAAAATCTTTTTTGTTTACAACTACATGGGTTGTTTTTACCTTGGCTTTAAGAGTATTACCCTTGTATATATTATAGTTTAATGTGAAGGAAGTATTACCGATATTTGAAACTACTACATTGCAATCAACTTCTTCACCAAACTTCATTGGAGAAATGAAATCAGCATGTGCATTTACAATAGGCACTACATATTCATCGTTCATAAAATAATTTCTTTCAAGATTCATATTCTCGAAAAAAAGTTCATAACCGATATGTGCAATTTTAAAAATGTTTGCGAAAAAAACTATTCCGCCCGGATCTGTATCAGAAAATGCAATTTTATATTTAGCAGTAAACAAAATGACCTCTTTTAGTCTATTTTGAAAAATATTATTTAACTATATTGCAACTCAAAATTAGTATTAATTTATTTAATGAGCTAAAAAAATATGAATGTGTTTGTAATTATTGGCGTAGTATTATTGTCATCTTTCATTTTATTCCAAATATTTATGCTGGTCAAATCAAAAAGAACAGTTGGGAATGAAATTCCTTACGATAAAATTGATAATGATATTGCAGGAAAGATTAAAAATAAAAAGGGGTTGCTTTATTTCCATTCTCCTACTTGTCATAATTGCAAGAAGCAAACACCAATAATTGAAAAGCTAAAACCAGAGTTTGATTCGGTTGTTTCAGTTGATGTTACAAAAAAGTTAAAAACTGCCAAAGCTTTTAATGTAATGGGAACTCCCTCATTATTATTTGTGGGAGCAAATAAAATAGAAGGATTTTATGTTGGTATAAAAAATGAAAATTTTATCCGAGAAAAACTTCATGCTTCTTAAATTCCAGTCTAATTTAATCACACAATTTTTCGATTACTTATTTTATACATTGCAAAAAAAATAATATGCGTAAAAAAACAATTCTTCTTTATTTTATACTAACTTTTCAATTGCTAATTGCACAAACTCCTGAAATTAAACGTACTTATTATCCAAATGGGAAAATTAAAACCGAAGGAGAGTATGTAAACGGTAAAAAACACGGAACTTATAAAGAGTATTATTCCAACGGGATTTTGTGGAAAGAGTGGAATTTTGTTAATGGAAAAGAAGAAGGAATATCAAACTGGTATTTTGATGACGGTACGTTAAGTATGGTCTGGAATTATGTTAACGGAAAATTAGAGGGTGAAGCAAAATGGTATTATGAAAGTGGAGAATTATGGTCAACACCAAGATATGTTAATAATGTTCAGCAAGGATTTACAACTACTTATTATAAAAGCGGAAGCGTACAAGGAATTTGGCATTATGAAAACGGCAAACTAAACGGAATTTCAAAAATATTTTATGAAAACGGCAAACTTGAGTTAGAAAGAAATTATGTTGATGGTAAATTAGAAGGAATTAGTAAAGTATATAATGATTACGGAGGCGTTGCTTTAGAAGCTCATTATAAAAATGATAAACTTGACGGGACTTCATACATATATTATCCTGATAAATCTATTAAAGTGAAAGATACTTATATAAACGGACAAATTGTTAAAAGAATCCGTTATGATATGGTTGGGAATTTTGAAAAAATGGAAGAAGAGTTTACCGATTATTACGGCGATTGGTCAATAAAATCGGAGCAAAAATTTCATGAAGGAAAAATAGACGGACTTAATAAGTATTATTATCCCGGCGGATTTGTAAAAGCTATCCTTAAATATAATAACGAAAAGTTAGATTCAACTTGCAGTTATTTTTACAACAGTGGAATACTTCATAAAGAAATAAATTATATAGGCGGTGAAAAATTTGGAGTTAGTACAGAGTATGACTCGCTGGGAAATCTTAAATCCAAATTAAATTATCTTGCCAACCAGCTAAATGGTGAAGTAGTAACTTTTTATTCCAACGGACAAATTAAAAGTAAGAAAAACTACATTTATGATAAACAAGAAGGTAAGGAAACAACTTATTATCAAACCGGGGAAGTAAAATCCGAAATATACTATCGGGATAATTTTAAAAACGGAGTAGCAACTGAGTATTATCCTAACGGAAAAATATTAAGTTTCGGTATTTATAAAAAAGGGAAAAAAGAAGGAAATTTTTATGAATACTTCAAAAATGGTCTGCTAAAAAGTGAGTCTGTTTATTCTAACGATAGTTTAATAACTGAAATTGTTTATAATGAGAAAGGATTGAAAATTAAAAAGAATAATTGATTTCTGAATTATTCCAAATCTATCAATTTTTCTTTTTTCCCATCAAGATTTAATTCTAATTGTTTATTAGTTACATTTAAAGAAATATTTTTAGCCGGTAAATTGTATTTATAAATTAAATTAGTTTTATCACTTAGTTTTGTTTTTTGAACTTCAAAACCAGGATATAGCCACTTTCCATTATCTAATTTCGGATTTTTTGCTACAATAAAAAAAGCATTTCCGTTAATTAATTTAGCACCTATATAAATTTTATCCGATTCTGTTTCCTTTTCCCATAACAATTTATTCTCAATTGTATTAAATAAGAAGGAAGTTTTATTAGTATATCCTAGAAAATATTTTCCGTTGTCACTGAATAAACCTTTTTCAAACCGTAAAGGAAATGAATTTATACGTTTAATATTTAAATCAATAATAAAAGTAAACGGCTTAATTGAATTCTTTTCCCAATTATAAATTGAAGCTGCAATTAGGCTCCTATCATTTAAATATGCAAGTCCTGACGCAATACCATCTTCAATGTTTAATGAATCAATTTTATCTCCGTTATTGTTTAAAATATAAACTCTATTTTTTTGATTTTCCGAAACAAAGAATGCAATACTATTATTACTTTTTTCAAACAACAGTTTTTGTTCATTGTTAATAGGTGTAGAATAGAATTTGTTTTTTGTAATTAGCGTACCGGCAGATGTGTAAAATTCAACAACACCCTCTAATGCATAAATGATAACTATGTTGTTATTGTTTAGTTTTTTTATTTCCGGAATGGATTGGAACGGTAATAATTTTTTGCTGAATAAATAAGATGAATCCGCATATATTTTTAGTGTTCGCTCTTCTCTATATTCTTCTTGAGAAACAGTAATATCAATTTTCTGTGCATAAAAATTAAATGTAAATAAAATGTATGTTAGTAATAATAATTTGTACATAAACGTATAACTCAACCTATTTTAAGATTATCATTTTTTTAGTAATTATTTGTTGACCTGCTTCTAAACGGTAGAAATAAATACCGCTTGAAAGGTTTTTTACACTAAAACCAACACTGTAATTACCCGGTTTTTGTTTTTTGTTAACCAATGTTGCAACTTCTCTGCCTAAAACATCATAAATCGTTAAACTTACATTATAGTTGTCACCCCGAACTTGTTTCGGGGTCTCATTATTTAGATGCTGAAACGAGTTCAGCATGACGGAAGAGGGTATAGTATATTTTATTGTTGTTGTTGGGTTAAAAGGATTAGGATAATTTTGTTCCAATCTAAGTTCATTTGGTAATAAAAGATTATCACCAACACTTGGTACAACAATTGCATTCAAAGTAGCTAATACTTTATGCATGGCATCAAGTCTGATATCTTTATCGCCAATTGTTTCGAAGCCGAATGAAAAATATACAAGACTGCCGATTTCCGAGCTGCTACCAAAATTTCCTATATAAGCAATTCCTCCTTTTCTAAATGTACTGTCCCGTTCATAAGTATAATTTAAAATAGGAAAAGCTCCGTTAATCGGTTCAATATCATCCGGGGCATCCACCGGGTAGGTCTCTCCAAAGGTTGTATGGAAACCTTGGAATGGGGTTCCATTTTCTCCGTAAACTTCAAATAAAATTGGCAATCCGTCGTGCATAAATTTTGACTTAAGATATTGATGATAGAATAAAGTATCGGAAAATTCGTTATAGCTATGTTTTGTGTCTAAGTCTCTACCAATATCCTCACCGCTTATAAAAAGTTTTCCTCCGTTTTCCAAAAACAACGCTAACTTGTATTGTTCAGTATTTACTAATGTGTTATCCTGAATTGTTTCATCGCCTAAGAACCATATAACCACATCATAGTCGGTTAATTCTACTTCTTCATTAATCACTGCTTCATTTGAACATGATGAAATTTTAGTACTAAAATTATCCAGAACTGCATCAAAGTAAAAAGTATTAAAATTATGTTGTGGTTCACTCCAACTCCCGCTTCCCCCGTATCTGTCAAAACCGTCAACTATAATAGTTTTTGGGGTGTTATCTGTTCTTAATAAAGCGGAATAAACATCACTTGAAATTGATTCATTTCCATCTGAATCTACCGCAACGAGATAAAAATAGAATTGCGATTTATTTGAAGGTTCGAGAAAATTACTTGGGTTGTTAAAAGTTACTTTGGTACTTAAAGAAGTCAGAGTATTTTCATCTGCTGCTAATTTCCAATTATCAAGTGTTTGGTCATCGGAATAATAGATTCTGTAGCCTGATAAATTGCTTATTTTATATTTATCCCAACTTAAAATCAATGTATCATTTTTAGCAATAACAGTTCTAAGTTCCGGTGGAAGTTTAGTTACAAAAATTGGAAATTTTTCAGAAGCCTTATTACCTCTTGTATCTTCGGAAAAAACCTGAAGCAGGTAATTTCCGGGATCGAGTAAATCGGTATCAAGATAATTATTAGCCACACTTAAAGTTGAGTTTATTTGACTTTCTCCATTACCGTTAGTTAACCAATAAACCGGGTTGGAAAGCGTTGCAACATTTTTCACAAATACTTTATGAACGTCACTATTGTTAGGCAACCTGTAAAATCTATATTTAATACCGCTATCAGCCGGTTCATAAACAATTGTGTTACCGTCTGACGAGAGAATTCTATAACCTAAAATGTATGTTCCGTTATTAGTGTGAATCTGATCTGTTCCGTTTCGTTCTCTAACCTTTATTCTAATATCTACTTTACCAATAAGTTGATTGCTTTGAATTTTAATTGAGGAATTATCTTTGTAAAACTCCAGTGTTGTGTTCTCTATTACGGGTGAATAAGGATCAATATACGGGGTTAACCCTCCGTCCGGTCTGATAGGATTTATAGCAATTCCCAAACTGCTTGAAGACGGATTTAACAATTCTCTTTCAATTAAATGAACGTGTGCCGCTCCATCATAAATTGTTCCTATAACTGTTTGTCCTGCTATAACACTTTGTCCTATTGACAATGAAGGGTTTGGCACAACGTGATAATAAGTGAAATGTTTTTTCTTATTCCCAATTGTTGATTTTACATTTATGTAAGAATTGTAACCGTTATTATCCTTACTGTAAACCACACCATTAACCGAAGGATAAACCGGATTGTTATTCGGTTCGGCAATATCTACGGCATTATGGAAATGATCTGAACTAAGTGTGTTTCTAAACTCACCAAATGCACCGGTAATACTCTGACTGGAATTTAAAGGTGGTACGGGCCAAGAATAATGTGTGGTGTCACTAAATTGTGCTAAAATAGAAACAACAAAAATATTGAGTGAAAAGAATATTCTTAAAAGCATAAAATGAATATTAAATTTGAAAAAGTAGTATAAGAAAGATAAGTAAAATTAGGTGTTTATTAGGAATTAAATATTACTGAAAATGTAGAACCGATATTTTTTTCACTTTTAACATTAATTTCTGCATTATTTAATTCCGCATAACTTTTTACAAGGGAAAGTCCAAGCCCAATACCTTCATGGGTTCTTGTATATCCTTGTTCTTCTTGAGAGAAAGGCTCGAATAGTTTTGGAATATATTCTTCCGAAATGCCGATTCCCGTATCAACGATATCAACTTGAACATTACCAATATCATTTTTAAATATTTTAACAGTAATTGAACCTTCATTAGTATATTTAATGGCATTTTCGACTAAGTTTACGAATAATTGGTTTAATGAATACTGATCGCAAACAAGCCTAAAAGACTTATTATCACAATCTAAATCAAGTTTTATTCCTTTTTCGCAAGCTTTGGTCTTTAATTCTTTTATTACAGGTCTCAATACTTCATCAACTAAATCAACTTCATGAAGTTCGATTTTATATTGCTGATTCTGCATTTTTGAAACATTTAGGATAAGATCAATTGTTCTTGTTAAACGATTGCCTCCACGCTCAATATATTCAAAGGTTTCTTCCAGTTCTTCACTTAGTGTTCCAGCTAATTCATTCCGTATTAAAGAGGAAAAACTTAAAATGGAGTTTAATGGCGTACGTATTTCATGAGATACTTGAGCTAAAAATTCTGATTTTAATCTTACGGATTCTTCGGCAACATTACGAGCTTTTAGCAGTTTGTCTTCGTATCTTTTTCTTTCAATAACTCTGGAGACTTGTGCAGCAACCAACTCTAAGATTTCTTTATGTTCATTTGTATAACGGGTTCCGTTAAAACTTCTAATTAGTATTGACCCAATCATTTCCTCTTTTATTTTAAGGGGAACACCGAGAATAGCTTTTGGAAATTCCGCATATTTTAATAGCTCGTCATTTTCTACCAAGTATTCTATATTATATTCGTCAAGAAGAATGGATTTATTATTTCTTTCTATATAGTTATGTTCTTCAATTAAGTATTCCTTTCTTTCATAATTAAACTCACTTAACATAAAAGGAATTTCTACATTATTGGCTTTTGAATTACCAAGACAGATTGCAAAGTTTTTAACCGGCATTAACTGGCAAATATATTTGTAAATTGAAGAATAAAATTCTTTGTTTAGTGTTGATTCGTTTACCAGATTTGATATTCTTAATAGAACAGATTGGACCAGTTCATTTCTTAGCCTGCTCGAAATATCAACGGCTGTTGTGATTCTTAGTTTGTTTCCCTGTTCGTCGTTAACTCTAAAATTGGTTGTTTGAATGTAGAAAAAAGTACCGTTTTTATGTTTTACCTTCTCTTCGGCTTTTAATACACTGGTTCCGTTAAAAACACTTTTATGATTTTTATCAACTACAGGTTTTGAATCATCAGTGAGCAGAACAGAATAATGTTTACCAATAAGTTCGGATCTACTATATCCAAATAGTTCGGCATAATTGTTATTTAATTCAACTAAGTTACCGTTAAAATCTACAATACAAATACCGCTTTCAGAATCATCGAATATTGTTTTGAAAAGATCTGAATAATTTTCATTTAACGGTTCAGCTACTTCGGTATCCTTAATAGAATTACTATTTGTCTTATTTTCAAGCATTTATTTCTTCAGTGTGATTAAGATAACTTTATTATCTACATTCGGTGTTAATTTTTGAGTCTTTATTATTATTATTATTCTTTAAATTGAATAATCCAATATGTATTTTGTGTTTTCTCATTTTTAAGAAAGGTTTAAAATTTGTTAATGATAGAAATATTACCTAATAAATGTGATTTTTGCGGATGCTGTGTGGGTGTTTGTCCGGAAGACGCAATTTTTCTTAAGGAAACCGAAATTTTAATTAGTGAAGAACTTTGTACTAATTGTAGAGAATGCGTGTGGTCTTGTCCCATTTAAGTTCTAAAATTTAATAGAAACGGTGCAAAGGTAATTTATAATGAAAAATGAATATGATGTAATTGTAGTTGGTGCAGGACCCGCCGGTTCAATGGCTGCAAGGTTTGCCGCAGAGAAAGGCATTTCCGTTTTAATGCTTGAAAAGGATAGAGACATTGGTTATCCGGTTAGATGCGGAGAAGCTGTTAGCAGAGCAGGAATTGAAGAGTTTGTTGAAATTGATAAAAGATGGATATCAACTGAAATAAATAAATTTAGTTTCATTTCTCCAAGTAACATTGAAGTTGTTATTCCTTTGGAAGAACAAGGCTATATCTTAGAGCGAAAAATATTTGACTATGCTCTGGCTGAATCGGCTGCGAAAGAAGGAACGGAAATTCAAACAAGAGCTTATGTTTATAATCTTCTTTTTGATGACGATAAAGTTTCCGGTGTAAAAGTAGAAATTGCCGGAGAAAAAAAAGAGATAAGGTCTAAAATTGTTATTGGTGCTGATGGAGTTGAATCTAGAGTTGGTAGATGGGCAGGATTAAAAACAGTTACAGATTTTAGAGAAATGGAAAGCGGTACACAAATTACCGCTTCAAATATTAATGTAGAGCAGGATACATGTTATTTTTATTTTGGTGAAGATGTAGCTCCGGAAGGTTATTTGTGGATTTTCCCCAAGGGAAATAACTTAGCTAATATAGGGCTTGGAGTCAGCGGTATGATTGGTAAAAAAAATTCCGCTCTTTCTTACCTCAATGATTTTATGGAAAAAAAATATCCCGACGCTCCGGTTTTAACAAGAGTAGCCGGTGGAATTCCTTGTACAGTAACTTTAGAAAAAATTGTAAGCAACGGTTTAATGTTAGTTGGTGATGCCGCAAGACAAGTAAATCCACTTTCAGGAGGCGGTATTGCCAGTGGTATGATTGGAGGGAGCATTGCCGGAAGAATAGCTGGCGAAGCAATTACTTCCAAAAATCTCGAGCATATTTTTCAGTATGAAATTGATTGGCATAATAGATTGGGAAAACGGCACAAAACATTTGATAATATCAAAATGGAATTTTTAATTTTAGCGATGATAAATTTAACAATATTGCCAAAGCAGTTTCTAAAATTGATATGGATAAAAGATCACTCGGTAATGTTTTTAAAGTTGCTTTAATTAATAATCCGTCCCTGCTTTTGGATGTTGGGAAAGTGTTTTTCAAAAGATGAAAACTTTATTTCTAAATATTTTGGATGAAAGGCGATATGAATTCGAGAGTTTTTGGTTTTCAAAATTGCCTCAAAATATTATTAAAAAATATATTGATCAGGATATAAAAACTTTTATTTATGAAATTATAGAAGCTTTAAAAGATTTATTAACTAATAAAAATAATATTCAAAAATTTCCTTCCCTTTCAAAATTAAAATTTGAAGATACTGATTTTATTAAAGTTTTATCAATTGGTAAATTATCTTTAATTGAACTAGTTGAAGAAGAAAAAATAAATGAATTAAAAATATATGATATTTATTCTTTTACGGAGGAACTATTTTCAGAAATAATATTAGAATATTATAAAATAAAAAGCGATGAAAAAATTAAAACAGTTTCTGCTGAAAGGGATAAATTACAAAAACAATTAGAGATCAATCAACAATATCTGCAGAATATTTTACATTATTCTGATTTAGCAATTATGGTTGTTGATAATAATGAAGAATTTATTGCTTGGAATAGGGGAGCAGAAAAAATATTCGGTTATTCTCAAAAAGAAGTAATTGGTAAAAAATCATCATTCCTTTTACCAGAAGGAGAGAAATATAAAACCGAACTTAAAAGAATAATTGAAGAAGTAAATTTAAGAGATTTTTCTAAAATTATTGAGACCGAAAGAAAGACGAAAGATAATAATATTATTCCTGTTCAATTAAATGTTGCAAAATTACCCGGAGAAAATAATGAATTTGCCGGAAGGACAATAGTTATAACCGATGTAACAGAGGTACGAAAACTACAGCAACAAGTTGATCAGTCTGAGAAACTAGCAGTAATCGGACAATTAGCTGCCGGTGTAGCACACGAAATTGGGAACCCCTTAGCATCTATTTCTTCAATTGTACAAATACTTCAGAGAAAGTCTAAAGATCAATTTACAAGTGATCAATTATTGAACGTAAAGGATAATATAAATAGAATTTCTAAAATTGTTAGAGAATTAGTTGATTTATCACGTCCCCCGAGTCACGATGAACTTGTAACCCAAATAAAAGAAGTTATTAAAACAGCTGTTGGCATTGTTAAGCATGATAAACGAGTAAAGAAGGTTGAATTTAAAACCGATCTTACAGAAAATATGCCGATGGTTAAAATTGTACCTGATCAATTATTGCAGGTATTTATAAATATTTTAATCAATTCTCTGGATGCGATAGATGGTGAGGGTACTATTAAAGTTAAATCAAGCTTTGATGATAAATTTATTTATGTAAATATAATTGATAATGGCTGTGGAATTGAAGAAGATGCAATGAAGAAAATTTTCGATCCGTTTTTTACAACCAAACAAGTTGGCAAAGGTACAGGGCTTGGATTATCAGTAAGTTACGGAATAATTAAAAAGTTTAACGGAGATATAAAAGTTAAAAGTAAAGTAGGTGAGGGGAGTGATTTTCAAGTTCAAATTCCCATTACTAAACATAATTAAAGAAAGGTTGGAGAATGAATATAAAAATATTAATTGCAGATGATGAAAAAGATATCAGAGATTCTTTGCAAATGATATTAAATGAAGAAGGTTACAGTACCAAGGTAGTTTCAAATGGAATAGATGCTTTGGAAGAGGTAATGACAAACGAATATCAGCTTGTAATTTCAGATATTAAAATGCCCGGTATAGATGGAATGGAATTATTGGAAAAATGTTCAAACTTTTGCCCGGATACATTTTTTATTATTATGACAGCTTATGCATCTGTAGAAACTGCAATTTCCGCCTTAAGAAACGGAGCATACGATTATTTATTAAAGCCGGTTGAGTTTGATGATTTACTTATTAGAGTTAAGAGATTGTTAGACTATAAGAAACTTAAAGATGAAAATAAATTTTTGCGTCAAAAAGTTTCACCTAAAGCAGATTTTGAAAACATAATTGGCAAAAGCGAACCAATGAAAAAGATTTTCAAAATTATTTCTCAAGTTGCGCCTACAAATAGTAACATATTAATTTCGGGAAAAAGCGGAACCGGAAAAGAATTAGTAGCAAAAGCCATTCATTATAATAGTTTAAGAAAGGATAAAATATTTTTACCTATTAACTGCGGAGCAATTTCTGAAAATCTTATTGAGAGTGAATTGTTCGGACATAAAAAGGGTTCTTTTACCGGGGCTGTTAGTGATAAAGACGGTTTATTTAAAGTTGCTGATGGCGGAACTTTATTTTTGGATGAAATTGGTGATCTCCCGTTAAATTTGCAAGTAAAACTTTTAAGGGCTATCGAAGACAGAGAATTTATGCCTGTGGGAAGCACAAAGTCGGTTAAAACTGATGTAAGAATTATTGCAGCAACTAATCAGGATATTTATGAAAAAGCAAAGGTTGGTGAATTTAGAGAAGATTTATATTACAGGCTTAATGTTGTGGAAATTAAACTTCCTTCGTTAAATGAAAGAAGGGATGATATTCCGTTGCTTGTAAAACATTTTGTGGAAAAATATTGTAACGAAATGGGTAAACCGGTTTTAGGTGTTAATAACGAATCAATGAAAAAATTAATGAATTATGATTGGCGTGGTGGTGTAAGAGAACTTGAAAATAAAATAGAAAGAGCGATAATATTTTCTACAGGAGATAAAATTGAGGTAACAGACCTGGATGAAGGTGATGAGTCTTCTGTTAGCTTGAATAATATGCCCGAATCAATTAAGGAAGCAACATTAATTTTTGAAAGGGAACATATTAAAAGAATTATTGAAAAGTATGATAATAACAAAGAAGAAGCTGCCAAGGCTTTAGAAATAGGACTTTCATCACTATATAGAAAAATGGAGTTAATGGGTATTCCCACTCGTAATATTAAGGATTAGAGTAGCACGAAATATTTTAGTATTTTAATTTTCAAATTTTGCAAAGGTGATTAGTAATAAATGCTTGAAACTAAGTCGGTAAAACACTTAATAAGTTTATTTTCTCAAACATCTCATTTGTTTGTTTTGTCTTGGAATAATAAAGAAGATTTTTTCTGCTCACAAAACTTTAACGAATTGACTGGCTTCGCAACTGATGAAATTTCAAAATTACCCCAAAAACATTTGTCATTAATTTCCGAAGATTCTAACCCTGGAATTTATTCGGAAATTATAAATTCCTTTGAAAACAATTCTTTAGATAATAAAAATTTTGTTTATAAAATATCCACTAAAAATGGAAAAAATATTTGGCTAAAGGAAACACCCTTAACAAATAACAATGGCGCTTATATCAGTTTGGCTGAAAACATTACAGAGGAAAAAGAAAAAGAATTAAAACTGAAAGAAGAATTAAGTACAAAATCAAAATTAAATGATTCTAAAGATAAACTTATTTCGATAATTTCTCATGACTTAAGAGCCCCTTTTACCAGCTTGCTTGGTTTCTCGGAAATTTTATTAAATGAGCCTAATATATCAGAAGAAGAAAGAACCGAATATTTACAATATATTTATGATGCTTCAAAACTTCAACTTGATTTGGTTAATCATTTGCTGGATTGGACAAGACTCCAAACCGGAACAATGAAGTTTGAACCGCAGCGTCTTGAAATTAAAGATGTTATTGATAACTGTGTTTCGGTATTAACCGGTACCGCAATAAGAAAAGAGATAGAAATTAAAGTTGATGCACCGAAAGATGTCTTTGTCTATGCCGATGAGCGATTGATTAGTCAGGTGATTACAAATTTACTAAGTAATGCAGTAAAATTTACACCAAGCGGGAAAAGTATATTTGTTACTGTTAATCATTTTAAAGATGATCTGATTGAAATTATTGTAAAAGACAAACGTCAGGGAATTTCTGAAAATAATAAAACCAAATTATTCAATATTGAATCAAAATTTTCTCAAACTGGAACAGCGGGCGAAAAAGGAAGCGGTTTGGGGTTAACCTTGGTTAAAGAAATTGTTGATAAACATAATGGTGATATTTGGTTTTATTCGGAATTAGGAAAAGGAAGTGAGTTCCATTTTACCTTGCCTAAATCGGATAATACGATTTTAATTGTTGAAGAACATGAAGATTTACAAAATGTTTATAAGGATGTTTTTAGTAAAAAACTACCTGATTATAAAATTGAATTTACTACAAACGGATTTGAAGCGTTAAATTTAATATTGAAAAATATACCCTCAGTTTTAATTACTTATCATACTATGCCTTTAATGAATGGCATACAGCTTGTTTCTTCCTTAAGAAAAAAGGATACGCATAGAAAGGTAGATGTAATTATTCTTGCGGATAACATTACAGATGAAGACAAAAGTAAGTATAAAAAATATACTGTAGAAAAATTTGTAAACCTTAATGTCTCAGCCGACGAACTGGCTGATTTATTAACTAAACCTGCCGTTTAAAATAATCTCAAAAGTTCTTATCATTATTTAAAATTCACTATTTTTACAGTTCAAAATTAATTAAGGAAGACTATTGAACAATCCCGAATTTTCAGAAAATAAACATTGGTATGCTCTTTATACAAAACCAAGGCATGAATTTAAAGCGGAAGAACAGCTTAAAAGTTGCGGTGTTGAATTCTATCTTCCTACTATTGTAAGAATTAAACAATGGAGTGATAGAAAGAAAAAAGTAACCGAACCACTTTTCAGCGGTTATATTTTTATTCATGGAAACGAACGTGATAGACTAATAGCATTAGAACAGTATGCAATTGTTCGTTCAATATTTTTTGAAGGACGACCGGCAATTATTCCCGATTGGCAAATTGAAAATTTGAGAAAAATGTTGGAAAAAGGGGAAGATATTGTTGTTACTGATAAATTACATATAGGTTCAAAAGTTAAGATTATTAATGGTCCGTTTAAGGATATTGAAGGCATAGTTTACGAATCAGCAAATCAAGAGCGTATGCTTGCTATAACAATAGATTTATTGAGAAGATCTGTGGTAGTGAAAATACCGAGAGATAGTTTGATTGAACAAAAATCCGGGGCGGTATAAAATGTTAAATCAAGAAAAGTTAGTGTCTTTATCAGTTAATGATAAAATCGATCATTTCCTATTGCTTACAAATTTTGCCGTTAAAACAACCAAAGCAGGAAAACAATATTTGGATTTGGAATTAAGAGATGAATCAGTTTCTCTCAACAGTAAAATGTGGGATAATTTTGATCCCTTTATCTCGGATGCTAAAATTGGTAACATTGTTAAAGTTACAGGTAAATTGGATGAATTCAATAATCAGCCTCAAATAAAAATTGATAGAATTAGAATTGCTACAACTGATGATAAAGTTGGAGTTGATGATTTTTTGGCTAAATCTTTACGACCAATAAATGAAATGCAGAATGAACTTGCTACTCGAATAAATAAAATTGGAACAAACTTTTTAAAAGAATTATTAGA
>JAJRZB010000229.1 GCA_024275455.1 Bacteroidota bacterium
AGGGGGATATAAAAATTAAATTAACCACAAACAGCAGTTGTTGTTGGACAATTTAACTACTGTTTGAAATAAATTGACGTGACCGTATTGGCGAAGCCTTGCTGTTTAGGGCGGACGGCTTATCGGCAACGTCGTTATACGTATATGAAAGAGAAATATTTACAATTTGAAACAAAATTAGAATCTGAATATTCTGGTTTACGCTTACTCTTTAGTGTTGAAGGTGGCGCATATTTTTTTGCAATGAAAAAGGATAAATTCTACGTTCTTTCAGATTTTGGAACTTTGGCAGAATTTTTAGAAAAAGATGAACTTGATAAGCTTAAAAAAGAATATGAATTCACAAATAAAAATGAGTGTCGTCTTTTTATAAACAAATTATTCAAAGGTACGAAAAAAGGACAAAGTAATATTAAGCTTCCTATTGAAATTTTATAATCACATTCTATTAAGGACAGTATATGAATATCATTAAAACATTTGATGCACTTCTTGACTGGAAAAAATTACCAGCTTATCGAGCTGAACCAAGAGTCGATTTTATTGTTGCGGGGGCACTACCGGAAATACTAAA
Source organism: Bacteroidota bacterium (assembly GCA_024275455.1). Classification (GTDB taxonomy): domain Bacteria; phylum Bacteroidota; class Ignavibacteria; order Ignavibacteriales; family Melioribacteraceae. The sequence goes on from JAJRZB010000229.1 coordinate 575, forward strand.
AGAAAAATATAGCGAAGAAATAACATTAATTATACCCGAACTGCCAATTAGGATTGGGAGCATTTATCCTAAAATTAATATTAATAAATCATATAAAGTTGACTTTTATGTTTTATTAGATAACGGCAATAATGTTTTCATTGAATTTAAAACTGATTCTAATTCGAGACGAACAAAACAAGATGAATATTTACAAGCTGCAAAGAATGTAGGAATGAAAAAAATCTTAGAGGGAATTGTTGATATTTCCAAAGCATCATCGTACAAAACTAAGTATTCTTATCTGCTTAATAAATTGATCTCTAATTCACTTCTTTCTACTACTAAAAATGGGTTATAAAGTAGAAGTTAAAAATAATAAAATTGATATTCTATATATTCAACCTAAAGCCAAAAAACAAAATGAAATTGGATTTGATGAGATATCTAAAATTATGAAAAATAGTAATGATAAATTTTATAAACATTTTGGTAAAATCTTAGAAAGTTGGTCAAATAATTAAATACGTATAACCAGCTTTTCCACCCGACCGCCGATACGGTGTGGGTTTTTGTGATGTTTTTAAGTTTTCGTTGTTCGTTATAAATTGTAGTTAAACAGTAGTGCAGTTACATAAATTTTGAAATAATTTTTGGCAGTAGCTTTTCATTTCAACATTGTAGTTAAGGGCGGACGGGTGAAAAGCAACGCCGTTATACACCTTATCGTCATTTGGTTATTTGGGTTTGGTAATTTGTCATTTTTAATGTTTTGGCGGGTTCAAGTTCTTTGTTGTTTTGTTCAAACTTAAACTTGGTTGCTGTTGTAAAATTTATTTATTAGTAAGTGCTGTTTTCAAGTTTATTTTACAATTCGGGTTTTTTATTTTTAACTTTTTTATTCATTAAAGTTTTAAGTAATTTCGGCAAAGGTTATTTTAGCAAAACATTTTTGGGTTTTCCGTTTTATTCGGGGCAACTTGGTTTTTGTATTGCAAATTATCTTAGAACTTATATTTTAGTTAAGTGTTTAAATCTTTAATGTTTCGTTCCCTTTCCG
>JAJRZB010000230.1 GCA_024275455.1 Bacteroidota bacterium
AGCATTCACTGCTCAAGAAATTGCAGCTTCAGCTCACATTGACGGTAAAAGAATTGCCAAAACCGTAGTGCTAAAAGTAGATGGAAAATTAGTGTTTGCTGTACTACCGGCTTCATACAAAATTGATTTTAAACTTCTTCAAAAATCTTTAGATGCTTAAAATGTTAGATTGGCAACTGAACAGGAATTTAAGGATAAGTGCAAGGGATGTGAAGTAGGAGCAATGCCGCCTTTTGGTAATTTATTCAATATTGATACGTATGTTGCAGCAAGTTTAGTTGAAGATGAGGAAATTGCTTTTAATGCCGGTAATCATACTGAGTTAATTAAAATGGCTTATGTAGACTTTGAAAAGTTAGTTAAACCAAGAATTCTAAGGTTTGCGAATAAGTATAAAACTTAGTTGCTAAAACCTTCATTATATTGGTTTATCCTTTCATTTTCAAATAGTATATTGCACAAGTATTTTAAAATAATTTGATAAATGATGACTTCTTCAAAGATAAGCGGTATTCCTGTATCAGGCACTATGGAGATTGCTGCAAAAGTTATAGAAATGCAATTCAAAGGAATTGATGTAATTAATTTATGTGTAGGAGAACCGGATTTACCAACTCCGGATCATATTAAAGAAGCAGGAATAAAAGCTATTAACTTTAATAGAACAAAGTACACTTTAAATGTTGGAATTGAAGAGTTAAGGATTGCAATAAAAAGTAAATTTAAAAACGAATACAATGCTGATTATAATAGTGACGAAATTATTGTTTCGAACGGGGCTAAACAAGCGTTGTACAATGCAATTCAAACTATTATTGATGATGGGGAAGAGGTAATAATTCATTTGCCTTATTATGTTTCCTATCCTCATATGATTTCTTTAGCAGGAGGAATTCCAAAATTTGTTACGACAAAAACTGAAAACTCTTATAAAATTACACCTAAGGAACTTGAGGAGAATATAACTTCTAAAACCAAAGCTATATTGCTTTGTAATCCCAATAATCCTACCGGATCTGTTTATTCAAGGGATGAACTGCTTTCTGTTGTTGAGGTTGCTTACGCAAATAATTTATATATTATTTCTGATGAGATTTATGAAAAGCTTACTTTTGATTCCGCCAAATTTTATAGTATTTCTTCCTTGGGAGAAAAATTTAGAGATAAACTTATTATTATAAACGGAGTTTCAAAGGCTTATAGAATGACAGGCTGGAGAATTGGTTATGCTGCTGCCAACAAGGATTTAGTTAAAGGAATGAATAAATTACAAAGTCATAGTACGTCTGCAGCATGCACTATTTCCCAATACGCTGCTCTCGAAGCTTTAACCGGGGATCAATCCTCCGTTGAAGATCAAAGGGAAATTCTTCAGAGAAGAAGAGATTTAATACACAACGCTTTAGTAAAAATAGATGGTATTGATTTCATTGAGCCGCACGGAGCTTTTTATTTTTTTATAAATATTAAAAATTTTATTGGAAAAACTTCACTATTTAATAATTCTCGTGATTTTTGTCTTGAATTGTTAGAAAAAGAAAATGTAGGAACCGTTCCCGGAAGTGTTTTTGGTATGGAAGGATATTTGCGAATTTCTTATGCAACCTCCGATGAACAATTGAGTTAAGCAATGAAAAGGTTAGAAAAATTTGTTAAAAATATTAATTGAGTTTGTTATTTAACTCTTTTGTGATTCGTTCAATATCCATTTCTTTACCTGTCCAAAGTTCAAAAGATTTTGCCCCTTGTACAATAAACATTTTTAACCCGTTTATTATTGTTGCCCCTTGTGATTCAGCTATTTCCAAAAATTTTGTTTTTAACGGGTTGTAAATCAAATCAAAAACTAT
>JAJRZB010000231.1 GCA_024275455.1 Bacteroidota bacterium
AATTTTACATGGCAGACTTATACATTTGGCGAACAAGGCAGCAGCATCTTGCGTGATGTTGCAATAATAAATGAGAACAATATTTGGGTTGTTGGTGAGATTTACTTGGATGATTCAACCGGTGGAGGTGGATTACATAATACTGCTCATTGGGATGGAAATTAATGGAAAATATTGAGAATACCAACTGCTACTTATGGAGGGTTTATCAGGAATTCAACATTAAATACCATTTTCGCATTTTCAGAGAATGATATTTGGACATTTTCAAATGGCGGGTCATATTCTCATTGGGATGGAAGCCAATGGGAAACAAAATTCGTTGATGAAAGGGTTGGTAGTGGTAAAAGGCTTTGGGGAAATAATTCTTCAAGTATTTATTTAGTTGGAACTAACGGCTCAATTTCACATTACAATGGCACAACTTGGCAAAAAATAGAAAGCGGAACGGATGTAGATTTGTTGGATGTATGGGGTACAGAAGATGGAAAAGTTGTTTGGGCTTGCGGATATGAGTTTGATAATAGCAAAACAGTATTATTAAAAATTGTTAATAGAAAAGTAAAAAGTATCTATGAAGGTTCTCCAAACAACCAAAACAATGGGTACTATTTAAATTTAATGAGAGGAATATTTAGTATTGGCAATAATAGAGTTTTACTAATGAATGGTAGTAGAATTCTTACGCAACCAAATTCTGAAAATCTAGATTTAAATAGTCTCGTAAAACTGAGTGATTTTGGTTATGCCATTTGGGGTACAAATCATAACAATATTTTTATTTCCGGCCAACATGGATTAGTAGGTCACTTTAATGGTTTAACTTATCATGAATATGATGAAATAAAAAACAACCAATATTTTCTATATAGCTTAGATGTTAAAAAGAGCATAACGGTAATTGTTGGGGAACAATATTTAAGTCCTATAGAACAAAAAACAATTGTAATTATTGGAAAAAAATAATGGAGAAAGTCATGAAAGATATATTAAATTTTTTAAAACTTATTAAACTGCTTTTAATAATTGTTCTTGTGTCCAATACAAATGTACTGGGTAATATAGATATTTCTATAAATGAAGGCAGACCCAATAAGGTATTAATTTGCCAGGCACTTAAAAAAGTGCCTGGCAAATACTACAAATTTATTTGTTCCTATTTTGCCAAAAATGTATCCCGCTAATGGTTTTGGCATCCACGATTTTACCGGAGCTTATCATTTTGTTTACTTCATCTAAAGTTAATTCATAAACTTCCATTCCGTGTTCACCCTCTTCTCTATTATGGTTTCCGGCTTTTAAGTTTTGAGCTAAATAAATGTAAAGTATTTCCGTACAAAAACCCGGGGAAGTATAAATTTTACCAAGAGGAGAAATATCAGAAGCAGTATAACCTGTTTCTTCTGTTAATTCTCTTGTTGCACAAACCAAGGGGTCTTCATCAATTTCTAATTTACCGGCGGGCAATTCATACATCCACTCATCAAAAGGATATCGGTATTGTTTGACTAAAATTATTTTTCCATCATCTTTTATCGGAACAACAACAGCACCGCCGTTATGTACAACAACTTCTCTTATTCCTTTATTACCTGAGTTATATTCAATTTGATCTACTTTTATATCGAATACATAACCGTTAAAAATTGTTTTTGATTCTTTAATTTTAAAATTCATAGATGTTCCTTATAGGTGCAGTTTAGTATATCTCGATGTAGAATTAATTATCGTAATAAGGAACCAGTTCACTGCCAAGATATTTAATTACTGCTGTAATAACACCAAGATCATCAAGATAACCAACCAAAGGAGCTAAGTCGGGAATTGAATCGATAGGTACAATGAAATAAACCAATGCGCCAAGTACTATTGATTTTCTGTACCAAGGAATTGACTTATCGGAAAAGTAATTAAAGAGGGCTTTTATATCTTTAGTAAAGGAAAGTTTTTTTCCTACTTTTTCAACTTTAGTCCAAAAATTTTCTTCAACAAATTCTTTCCCTTCTTCAAATTTGTCGTGCGATTCATAATCGGAACTTAAATCGTGTAGAGTATTTTCCATATAATCGTGTTCCTCAATTTCGCTGATATCTACATTTTTATTATAATCTTCCATGATATTACCCAATTTTGTAGAGAAAAATTATAAATTTATTTCTTTTTATGCTGATCCAACCAATTGTAAATACTATTCCACCACAATTTAGCATTTTGCGGCTTAGTTACAAAATGATATTCATCCGGAAAATATAAAAGTTTACTTTCAACTCCAACTCTTTGAAGAGCTGTAAATAATTCCATTGCCTGACCAAAAGGGACTCTAAAATCATAAGCTCCATGAATAACCAACATTGGAGTCTTAAAATTTTTAACAAACATATGAGGTGACCATTTTTCATATAATTCTCTGTTTTCCCAAGGAGTTCCACCATTTTCCCATTCTGGGAACCAAAGTTCCTCAGTTGTTCCGTACATACTTTCTAAATTAAGAACTCCGGCATGACACACCAATGCATTAAATCTATCCGTATGTCCTTCAATCCAATTTATCATATACCCGCCGTACGAAGCACCGGCAGCAAAAGTATTTTGTTTATCAATAAAATTAAAATTATCCACTGCATAATCGTAAGCATTCATTAGATCTGTGTAAACTTTACCGCCCCAGTCTTGAGAAATTGCATCTGTAAATTTTTGTCCGTATCCTGTACTTCCTCTGGGGTTTGGAGCAACTACAACATAACCCTTGGCAGCAAACATTTGCAGATTCCATCTATAGTGGAAGTCATCTTTCCAGTGTCCTTGGGGTCCTCCGTGAATTAAAAACATTAAAGGATATTTTTTTGCCGAATCAAAAAAAGGAGGTTTGACTAAAATTGATTGTACTTTTGTTCCCTCAGCTCCAACTGACCAAAATGTTTCAACCGGATTCATTTCAATTTTTGCCAGTAACTTTTCATTAATGTTTGTAACTTTTCTGAAATTTGATTTATCGGTATTAATTGCAAAAATTTCATTAGGAATTGTTGAGCTTTGATTTTTGAAGAAAAGCACTTTTCCGTTATGAGATATTTTAAGATCTGAAGCAACAACTCGTTCTACAATTGTTGAAATAAGTTTAGTATCAATATCAATTTTATAAATTGAGTTATAAATTTTATTTGCTGCTGTAAAATAAATTGCTTTGGAATCTTTTGCCCAAACTAATTCACCTGCTGAAATATCGTAAGCGCCCGAAAGATTGATAATATTTTTTGAAAATCTGTCATAAAGCATAATTCTTTGTTTGTCGGCTTCAAAACCTGCTCGTTCCATTGAACGAAATGCTATATATTTTCCATTAGGTGAATATACCGGCTGATTATCATTACCGTCACTTGTAGAAATTTTTATGTGGGGTGTCGGTTTATTCTTTTTTAAATCTTTCAATTTTAGAATAAATACATCATTATTAGTGCTGGT
>JAJRZB010000232.1 GCA_024275455.1 Bacteroidota bacterium
AATCCAAAGTTTACAACAATAAATAAATTATGGCCGCAAGCTGAAACTTACGAAAGAGAAATTCATGAAATGTTCGGTATTGAGTTTGAAGGAAATACTCGGATGGGTGAATTTTTGCTTGAAGACTGGGAAGATATTCCTCCGATGAGAAAGGAGTTTAACACAATAAAATTTGCACAAGATAATTTTGCAGATAGAAGAGAAGCCAGACAAGATGCTAAAAATGTAAGAGAAACAATATCAAAACACAGCGGTGAAGAAATTCCCGATTTTGCTAAAAAATATAGTACGCGTAATATAGACGAATGAGAGAAAAAGAAACAACATTATATTTAGGTCCGCAACACCCCGGAATTACCGGCAACATGATGGTAAAACTAAAAATTGAGGGTGATACAATTGTTAAAGCAGAAACTCATGTTGGATACCTCCACCGTGCATTTGAAAAACTTATGGAAGTTAGAACCTGGACTCAGTGCTTCCCCATTGTTTGTAGAATTTGTGTACCTGAACCCGATCCAAATGAAGAGAACCTCGCTCGTGCAATAGAAGAAATTGAAGGAAGAGAAGTACCGGAAAGAGCAAAATATATAAGAGTTTTAGTTTTAGAATTATCTCGCTTAGCTGCTTATCAATTATGGATGGGTGGTCAATCGGGAACAGCAGGTTTATACACAATGCCTCAATGGACAGTTGGGGATCGTGATTATATTTTAGATTTATTCGAAGAACTTACCGGCGGCAGAGTTTATCACATGTATATTTGGGCAGGTGGTGTAAGAAGGGATTTACCTGATGGATTTAAAGGTCGAGTTCTTAAAACAATGGATTATTTGGAATCAAGACTGGTAGATTACGATCGTTTAATGTTTAACAACGCACTTTTCCAAAAACGTGCTAAAGGCATTGGTGTAATAGACAAAGAAAAAGCGATGGAATGGGGTGTTGTTGGTCCACCCTTAAGAGGTTGCGGAATTAAACACGACACCAGAATTGATGAACCTTATGAAGTTTACGATAAATTAGAGTTTGATGTTCCAACATATGAAGGTGGTGATGTTTGGGCTAGGGCTATGGTAAGACGCAAAGAAATTGAACAGTCAATTTCAATAATACGCCAAGTTATTGATAAAATGCCTGAAGGCGATTATTATAACAAAATTCCAAATCCGTTAACCTGGAAAATTCCACCCGGTGAATCTTATGTTAAAACCGAATCTGCCCGTGGTGAATTTGGATATTATGTTGTAAGTGACGGTTCTGAAAAACCAAGACGTATTCATGTTCGGGGTCCGGCTTATGTGCATGGAGTTTCCCTACTGGAAAATATCCTAGTTGGTGCAAATATTGCCGATACATCTTTTATTATGAATAGTTTAGGTGTTTGTCCTCCGGAAATTGAAAGGTAAATTAGATGGCTTTAATAAATTTAAAAGGTATTATATCTCCATTTTCAGCAGTTCAACAAGCTGCTAAACCTCCGCATACAGTAAAATACCCTAAGGAACAAAAGGAAACTGCTGCAAGATATCGTGGTATGCATTTTAATAATCTTGAAGAATGCATTGGCTGCGGTACATGCTCAACAATTTGTCAAAATGCTGCAATTGATATGATTCCTTTGGAAGGATATGAAGCAAATAGTGGTGATTCAGGATTAAGACCTAGAGTTGATAACGGTAGATGTTGCTGGTGTGCTCTATGCGTGGATGTATGTCCTACAGGTTCATTAAACTTAACGAAAGATTACAATTATGTTACCGATGACCCCACAACATTTTTATGGATGCCTGGGATTGATAATCCGAATGGTGATAATAATTTATCTTTCCAAAGTGCTGAAGGGAAACCTTTATTAGAGTATAACCGAGTTCCAATGCGAGAACTTGAAGGCAATGAAAGAATTAAATCTTTTGCTGAAGTGGTTATCGGTTATAATGAAGAAGAAGCTAGAAAAGAAGCACAAAGATGTATCGGTTGTTCACTGTGTACAGATATTTGTCCGGTACATATGCACATTCCGGAATATATAAATGCTATTGCTAAAGGTGATGATGAAGCCGCAGTTAAAATTATTTATGACAATAATCCTCTTGGAGAAACATGCGGTAAGGTCTGTACAAGAAGATGTGAAACCACTTGTGCATTAACTCATAGAGGAGAACCAATAGCAATTAGGCGGCTAAAAGGTTATGCAACAACTACAGCAAATAATTCGGATATAATAAAAGAAATTGTAAATCCGGAAATATTACCTCCAAACGGACATTCTGTTGGAATTATCGGAGCTGGTCCATCCGGTTTAACAGCTGCCTATTATCTTGCACTAAAAGGATTTGATGTAACAATTTATGAAGCAAAAGCTCATGCCGGTGGTATGATAATGTATGGAATTCCAAAATATCGTTTGCCTCTCGATTCTATTGACAAACAAGTTGAGTACATGCAAAGTATTGGAGTTAAAATTAATTTTAGTACAAAGGTTGGTAAAGATATTTCTTTTGAAGAATTAAGAAATAAACATGAAGCAATTATGATTGGAATTGGTTTTGAAATTCCATATTCAATAGGTGTTACCGGAGAAGATGCTGAAGGTTCCATACAGGCAGTTAACTATTTACGAGAAATTAACAGTGACAGACATATAGAAATTGGAGATAAAGTTGTTGTAATTGGCGGTTGAAATGTTGCCATTGATGCTGCCAGAGTTGCAAAACGTTTCGGAGCCGATGTAACAATTCTATATAGAAGAAGAGTAAAAGACATGCCGGCTGATTGGGAAGAGATTGAAGGCGCAGAAGACGAAGGTGTTCATATTCATCCTCAAGCAATACCGTTGGAAATTATTTCTGATGAAAAAGGAAAGGTAAAAGCTATAAAATATGCTAATGCTG
>JAJRZB010000233.1 GCA_024275455.1 Bacteroidota bacterium
ACACAACCTCATGTTTATTTTGATACTGCGGCTGTTATAATTTTATTGATTTTACTCGGTAAAGTTTTGGAAACCGGGGCAAAGAGTAAAACAAACACTGCAATCAAGAAACTACTTGAATTAAAACCTGATGAAGCCACAGTAATTATTAATGGAGTTGAAAAACGGATTAAACTAAGTGAGTTAAAAATCGGATCGAAAGTAATTGTTAAACCCGGAGAAAAAATACCTGCTGATGGTAAAATTATTGAAGGCTATTCAATTGTTGATGAGTCAATGCTCACCGGTGAAAGTATTCCCATTGAAAAAAGTGTTGATTCTGAGGTCATTGGCGGAACAATCAACAAGAACGGAACCTTTACTTATGAGGTTTCGGCACTTGGGGATAATTCTATTCTCGGACAAATAATTAAATTAGTAGAAGAAGCTCAAGGAAGTAAAGCTCCTATACAGAAAGTTGCAGATCTGGTCTCATCAATTTTTGTCCCGATTGTTATCGTTATTGCTATTATGACTTTTGTTGCTTGGTTAATTTTCCCGGAAATACCTTCTTTTAATATTGCATTATTAAATTTTGTTGCTGTATTAATTATAGCTTGTCCCTGCGCAATGGGTCTTGCAACTCCCACAGCTATTATGGTTGGAACCGGTTTGGGCGCTCAGAATGGAATATTAATTAAGAATGGCGAGAGTCTTGAAAAAGCTCATAAAATAAGCGCAATTATCTTAGATAAGACCGGAACAATAACAGAGGGAAAACCGATTGTAACAGACATAAAAATTAATGAATTTGATGAGCAGAAGTTTCTTTCGATTGTTGCAACAATTGAGAATCGTTCAGAACACCCATTGGGCGAAGCAATAGTTGATTATGTTAAGGGGAAAAACATTGAGCTTGTAAAAATAGAATCTTTTGAAAATAAAGCCGGTTATGGTATTAATGCAATAGTGGATGATGAAGCTGTTATTATTGGCAATAAAAAATTAATGGATAATTATTCTGTTAAATTAAATCGATTTGAAGAGGATTATAGAAAAATAAGCTCGGAAGGCAAATCGATTGTGCTTGTAGGAATAAATGGAAAGTTAGCCGGAATTATCGGTATTGCTGATCCTATAAAAGAAAGTTCTTCAAAAGCAATTGCTGAATTAAAGGATTTGGGATTAAAAGTTTTTATGATTACCGGTGATAATGAAAAAACCGCAAAGGCTATAGCAGACAAAGTTGGAATTGACAATTATATTGCTGAAATTCTTCCTGAAGGCAAGTCTGAAAAAGTAAAAGAACTGCAAAAACAAGGAGAAGTAGTTGCAATGGTAGGTGACGGAATAAATGATTCTCCAGCTCTTGTTACGGCTGATCTGGGTATTGCAATTGGAACCGGTACGGATATTGCGATTGAATCTTCAGACATAACTTTAGTTAAAGGTAATTTGCTTAGTGTTGTTACAGCTATTAAACTATCCAAAAAAACAATTCGTACAATCAAACAAAATTTATTTTGGGCTTTTGTTTATAATACTATCGGAATTCCATTTGCAGCATTGGGCTTTCTTAATCCTATGATTGGAGCACTTGCAATGTCAATGAGTTCGGTATCTGTTATATCAAATTCACTTCGATTAAAACGCACTAAGATATAGCTGTTTATTTATCTGCAAAATAATTTCTAAAAGTACAAAACGTTTAATGCGGTCATTTTTATCTCATTCCTTATTAAAAAATATTTTAAGCAAATCTTAAGAAATTCCTAAGTTATTCTTCAGAAGAAATAATTAAATTTGTTACATGAAAATTTTGGTAATAGAAGATGAACCCGGAATAGCAAACTTTGTAAAGCAAGGTTTGGAAGAAGAATCTTATTCAGTTGATATTGCTTATGACGGTACAAAAGGTTTGGATTTTGCTCTTTCGGGTGAATACGATATTTTACTGCTTGATTGGATGCTGCCCGGGATTAGCGGTATAGAAGTATGTCGTCAATTTCGGAAGGAGTTTAAAGATACACCGATTATTTTTCTAACCGCAAAGGATACGGTTCAAGATACTATTTTCGGATTGCAAGCAGGAGCTAATGATTATATTAAAAAACCGTTTAGTTTTGATGAACTTCTGGAAAGAATACGAGTACAATTAAGACCTAAATCTGGTGAGCATGACAAATTTATATTTGGGGATATCAGTTTAGATTTAAAAACTCATCAAGTATTAAAAAAAGGAGAAGAAATATTTTTAACACAAAAAGAATTTGCTCTCTTAGAATTTTTATTACGCAATAAAGGTAAAGTTTGCAGGAGAACTCAAATTATAGAAAGTGTTTGGGATATACATTTTGAATATAATACCGGTGTAATAGATGTTTACATAAATGCTTTGAGAAATAAGTTAGGGTTACAAGATTCCGGTGCTCATATTAAAACGATTAGGGGTGTTGGCTATATTGCCAAGGAAAATTAAGTATGACGTTTAAAAACAGAATAGCTTCTTATTATTTAATTGCAGCTACATTGGTAATAGCAATTGTTTTTGCTATAATCTATTTTATTGTATCGACAACCGTTTATTCTAATTTAGATTCGGCACTTGTTTACGAAGCTGAAAAACATATCAAAGACGTTGTTGTTAATCAAGATAGTATTTACTTCAACACAGAAGCCATTAAAGAAGAGCGTGAACACAAAGAGGCAGAGGTTATCCCGTTTTTTTTACAACTTGTAACTCCGGATGGTAAAGCATTAAGCAAATCCATTAACTTAAAAGAGCAGGTCTTACAGTTTAACAATAAATTTGCTGCCGGTGAACGTTTTAATTCGACGTTAAGTGATAAAGCTATTAGACAAGTACAAATCCCAATAAAGTTTAACGGAAAAACCAAAGGTTATCTTCTAACGGCTGTTTCTTTAGAGGGGACAATATTAGTAGTAAAAAATCTGAGAAATGTTTTATTTGTTTTATTTCCAATAGTTCTTGTGTTTTTATTTTTTGTTACCCGCTATCTTGCTGGAAAGAGCATTCAACCGATTACAAGTATTACCGAAACTACAAATCGAATAACTCAAAACAATTTGAACGAAAGAATTAAACTACCTGGAATTAAGGATGAACTTTATACACTGACTAAATCCATAAATGAGTTGCTTGATAGAATGCTGCAAGCATTTGAGCGTGAAAAACAATTTACAAACGATGCTTCTCACGAATTGCGCACTCCTTTGTCAGTAATTAAAGGTACTCTTGAAGTTCTTGTTAGAAAGCCTCGTAAAGAGGAAGAGTATAAAGAAAAAATAAATTATTGTGTTGCCGAAATTGATAATATGTCAATTCGTGTTGATCAGCTTCTTTTACTTGCCCGATTCGATAAGGAGAATATTGCTCTTCGTAAGCAGACAATTCCGGCTCTTTCATTAATTGATAATGCTATCCACCGTCATAGAAAGTTGATTGAAGAAAAGAATATTCAAATCCAAATTGAAGATAAAAACAATGCAGAAGTAACAACAGACCCTTATTATGCCGATATGATCCTGGAAAATATAATTTCGAATTCTTTAAAGTATTCTTATGAAGGAGGAATTGTAAAGATCAAAACAATTTCTGATAATAAGAGTGTAATAATAGAAATTACCGATTACGGAAGGGGAATATTGGAAAAAGATATGGAAAATATTTTCAATCCATTCTTTCGTTCGGAAGCTCTTAATTATAAACATGTTACAGGTAGCGGTTTGGGGTTATCTATTGTAAAAAAAGCTGCTGAAGTATTGGGTATAGAAGTAAAACTTGAAAATCATTCTGAGAAAGGTGTTTTGGCACAAATAATTTTTTAAGAGTTTCTTAAGAAATCTTTAAGTCTCGCCTAAGTATGCTTGCCTAAATTTGTATAAGTAAATTTTAACGGATAATAAAAATGATTGAAAAATTAGTTAACTATAGTATTACGCATAAACTGATAATCTTGTTGTTTACACTAGGTATTGTTTTATTCGGTTTATATTCAATTACACAAATACCTATTGGTGCTGTACCGGATGTGACTAATAATCAAGTTCAAGTAATTACTACATCACGTAATTTATCAACTGAAGATGTTGAAAAATATTTAACATATCCGGTTGAATTGGAAATGGCAAATTTGCCCGGAGTTTTAGAAATTCGTTCCGTATCGAAATTCGGACTTTCGGTTGTTACTATTGTTTTTGAAGACGATATGGGAACGTACCTTCCTCGTCAAATAATAGCTGAAAAAATAAAAAGTGCGCAAGAAAAAATTCCGGCAGGGTTCGGCACTCCTTCAATGGGACCAATATCAACAGGACTTGGAGAAATTTATCAGTATATAATTGATACCGATTCTGCTCACAAGAACAAATACTCTATTACAGAATTACGGACAATTCAAGATTGGATTGTACGCCGCCAGCTTTCCGGTATTAAAGGAGTTGTGGAAGTAAACACTTGGGGCGGTTACTTAAAACAATACGAAGTAGCAGTTAATCCGGAAAGAATTCGTGCCATGGGAATTTCTCTTTCCGAAATATACTCTGCTCTTGAAAAGAACAATAGTGTAGCCGGCGGAGGTTATATTGAAAAGACCAACCAAAGTTATTTTATAAGAGGTGAGGGATTAGCGAAATCATTAGAAGATTTACGGAATATTGTTGTAACAACTAAGGACGGTCATCCTGTTTATGTGCGGGATGTTGCGGAGGTTGGATTTGGTCACGCAAATCGTTTTGGAGCAATTACTGCAAATGGAGAAGGAGAAAAAGTTCTCGGGCAAGTAATGATGCTTAAGGATGCTAATTCCAAAGCAACTATTGATAGAGTTAAAGAACGTGTTGCGGAAATTCAAAAAAGCCTGCCGGAAGGGATTGTTATAAACGGATTTTTAGATAGAAGTGAACTTATTGGTAAAACTACATTCACTATTTTGGAAAACTTAATACTTGGTTTTCTCATTGTTATCTTCATTGTTGTTTTACTAATTGGTAATCTTCGTTCCGGTATAGTTATAGCTTCGGTTATTCCTTTAAGTTTGTTGTTCGCCTTATCCATGATGTACATTTTCGGGGTTGATGCCAATCTAATGAGTTTGGGTGCAATTGATTTCGGGATAATTATAGACGGAGCAGTTATTATTGTTGAGTTTATCGCATTCAGAATAACTTCCCGTCGTAAAGATTTGCTTAAATTAAAAGGAGACGAGAAACAAAGTCTTGTTGATAAAATATCACACGATAGTACAATTAAAATGACACGCTCAGCTGTATTCGGTCAGTTAATAATAATTATTGTTTTTATTCCTATTCTTTCTCTTACCGGGGTTGAAGGTAAAATGTTTAAACCGATGGCTTTGGTTTTCACATTTGCTCTAATCGGCACAATGATTTTAGGTTTTACATACGTTCCTGTAATAGCTTCTTTGTTTTTGAAACCGATTGACCCGGACAAAAAAACAATATCAAAAAGGTTTATGGATTTTATTATGACAATGTACAAACCGTCAATTGGTTGGGCATTAAATAATAAAAAGATAGTCTTAATTATCTCCGGTATTCTATTGGTGGGAACATCAATAATATTTACGAGAATGGGGGCTGAATTTGTTCCAACGCTCGACGAAGGAGATTTTGTAATTCAACCAGTGTTGAAAACAGGTACGTCATTAAGCATGACGATTGAAACTCTGACAAAAATGGAAAAAATAATCAAAGAATTTCCTGAAGTAAAAGATGTTGTAAGTAGAATAGGTGCAGCTGAAGTTCCAACAGATCCGATGTCGATGGAAGAAAGTGATGTTATTATTACTCTTAAACCGAGAAGTGAATGGGTAAGTGCAAGTAGCAAAGACGAACTTGCCGATAAGCTGAAAGAAGCATTATCTGTTATTCCCGGAATTGACTATGAATTTACTCAACCGATTGAAATGAGATTTAATGAACTGATAACCGGGGTAAGAGCAGATTTGGCAATCAAAATTTTCGGTGAGGATTTAGATATTCTTTATAAAAAAGCAAAAGAAGTTGAAGCTGCAATTCAGAACGTTAAAGGTGCTTCGGATATAATTGTAGAAAAAACTGCCGGACTTCCGCAAATGAGTGTTGTTTATAATCGCCAGAAAATCGCAAAGTACGGATTAAATGTTGAAGAGCTAAACAACATCATAACAATGGGTTTTGCAGGCGCAACAGCAGGGACAATCTTTGAAGGAGAAAAGCAGTTTGATTTGGTAGTTCGTTTTGATGATGCGCATCGAAAGAGTATTGACGATTTAAAAACCGCTTCAATTGTTTTGCCAAACGGGCAATCCTTACCCCTAAATGAATTTGCTGAAATTAAGTTTACTAAAAGTCCGGCTAAAATATCACGCGACGAAACCAGAAGAAGAATTGTTATTGGTGTAAACGTCCGCAATAGAGATTTAAGTTCTGTTGTAGAAGATGTTCAAAAAATAATTAAGGAGAAAATTCATTTACCTGTCGGTTATTCAATTTCATATGGTGGTCAGTTTGAGAATTTGCAGAATGCCTCGTCTCGTTTGATGATAGCGGTGCCAATTGCATTGTTCTTAATTTTTGTGATGCTGCATTTTGCTTTTGGTTCTTTCAAAGATGCAGTGATGATTTTTAGTGCAATTCCTTTTGCAGCTGTTGGCGGAGTGTTATTACTCTTCATTAGAGGATTACCATTTAGTATTTCTGCCGGAGTAGGTTTTATCGCTTTGTTTGGTATTGCAGTACTAAACGGAATTGTGCTGATTGAACATTTTAAAGAATTAAAAAAAGAAGGTATTGAAGATATACGCGAGAGAATAATTATGGGAACAAAAGACAGACTTCGTCCGGTATTGTTGACAGCCGGAGCCGCTGCATTAGGGTTTTTACCTATGGCAGTTTCAACATCATCAGGGGCAGAAGTGCAAAGACCTTTAGCTACCGTAGTAATAGGCGGTTTAATTTCCGCAACATTATTAACAATGATTGTATTGCCGGTTTTATATTGTTTCTTTGACAGAAAGTTAAAAAAAATTACTCCTCGATTAAATTCTAAAACATTTTTGTGGATAGTGCTTTTGTTAGTACCGAATTTTATAAACGGGCAAGGTGAAAA
>JAJRZB010000234.1 GCA_024275455.1 Bacteroidota bacterium
CAATGCATCATCATCGCGTAAAGTAGGAAATTCTATTAATGAACTTGCAACCCTTGAACGCCCCAGTTTTATGATATTGGTCTTGTCTTCTAAAGTGATAAATGTTTGATGGAAAAATATTTGCCCCAAGTCGGAATCGGCATCAGGGAATTGCATACCCATTACAAACTGTCCTCTAAAATTACTATATAGCTTTTGCCTAAACCCCAGCAAAATTCCCGAATCGGAAAAATCATTAATTGCCGATGTGGTTTTACTGGAATTAGCATCAATATTTACCGACATAACACCGCGGGCACCAAGTGCAATCTCAGGTGTAACCTGACCGTGAACATTATTGAGTAATATTATAACACTAAAAATTAAAATCTCTTTCCAAATAAACTTTTGTTTTAACATTTGAATATCTCCTAAAATTAAATTGTTGTCATTTTGATTGATTATTCATCCAAAGCAACAATTGGTAAAGAAGGCAGCCCCATTTTATTTGCCATCATATTCAACTCGGCTTCTTCCGCAGGCATATCTTCGTATACCAATGCTAATAAATTACCGCCCGGGTAGAGTCCGTTATTAGTAACCCTTCGTGTATCATGATCATGGAAAGTCCATATCCCCCGGTTTTTTCCTTCAATTATAATATCTAATGTTTTTCCGGGACTTAGTCTGAGAGTATTCATTTGTTGAGGCTGTTTTAAAGGAATACCGTAATTACACACTAACCAAAAATCATGACCGTGCAGGTGAAGATAATGTTCTTCAGTGCCCGCATTTATAAGGCGAACGCGAATGTTTTCATCTTCTTTGATATATAAATTAGGAGTCATAGGATATGACTTTCCGTTTACGGTAAACCAATTCGGCCGCGGAAGTTCATCCAGTGAACGTCTATTAGTAACATAAGGCGGCAAGTAGCCGTTGTTTACAGCTTCAACAAATTCTTTTTTTGTATTAAAAGTTGCAAACCTTTCTTTATTAAATCTACCGTTCTTCATTAAATACATTCTCTCTTTCATGCGCTCTAACATAGCGTTCAATTCATTTCGTATAAAGTTAGAATCATGGGCAGAGTAAGCCAAAGTATATTCCCTTTCGTAAGGAAATGATTTTTTAATCGGATCATCCGGGTCTTCTATAATAAAACTGCCATACATCCCCGATTGCATATGCAGTAAAGTTCCCCAATGACAATGATAAAAATGTGTACCGTAAGGTTCTGCGGTAAACTCGTAAACAAACTCCTGCCCTGGCATAACCGGCATTTGTGTAACATATGGAACTCCATCCATTCTCCACGGCACATATAGTCCATGCCAATGAATAGTATGGTTTAGTTCGGTTTTGTTTTTAAATTTTACTCGAACTTGATCTCCAACATTTACTCGTAACTCCGGTCCAGGTATTTGTCCGTTAAAAGCTAAAGTATGAAATTTGAATCCGGGAACAACTTCTTGCTCAACTATTTCAACATTAAGTTCAAACTCTTTAACACCATTATTAATTTTAGGATTTAAAACATCGGGAAACTTTTTTTGATTTTTCTTAATAACCGCAGCTGAAAGAAATGAGCTTTGTAAAAATGATGCCGCCGCAACTGTTGAAGTAACTTTTACAAAATCGCGTCTTTTAATTTAACCCTCCTTGCATAAAGTAGATTTTCATAAATAATCTAATAAAATAATTTCTATAAACTATGTCAAACAAAGAAAAATATTATGCTAAAAGGTATTCCAATTAAGCAAGTTAAATTAATTCTGGACAGCAAATTCACCATGAGCATCCTTTCCGTGCCTACACCAAACACAATCACAATTCTTGTGTAAACACTGCTTATCAATTAATCTGCTTTTGTACCATCTTTTATAAATTTCATAAAATATTTTTTTTGTATTTGATTGATTATATTGTTTTCTCAGTGGAGGAATAATATCATCAAATTTTTCTAATTTAGATAATATAAATGAATATCCATAATTCGTAAAATGTGCAAATAAGAATCTGTTGGCAAGAGAAGTTTGCAGCTTAGGTCCAAGATATTTATTACAAACTTCTCTATAATCTTGTTTGTATATGATACTTTGAGCAGCATAATACCCGGAAAGCATTGCATACTTAATACCAAAACCCCAAAGTGCATCCTGGAAACCGGCATTTTCTCCAACATATAGAATTCTATTATCTTTAGAATACTTAGGCTCATTAAAGAAATTGACAAACCCTCCAAACTCTTTTGGTTCAATTTTATCAATATCTATAACAGAATTTAATCTATTAAGGGCTTTTTTATAATAGATGTTTTCATTTTTAAAATCTTCAAAAAGACATGTTGCAAAAGTTGCCTTACCATTATTTACAAGTAAGTATGCATAGGCTTTCGGTGCAATTTTATTATCGAGAAAACCAAGAAATATATCTTTATGAGATGTTTTAAAAACCATTCCTTTGGCAATAGCATCTGCCGCTTTAGGTCCTGTACCAACAATAGCTATTCCATCTTTTACAGTATCAAGCTTTTGTCCCCAAAAAACATTTACCCCGGATTCCACTGCTTGGTTAAGAAGACCACGATCAAGTGAATTCTCATTAGAGCCTCTTTCAATTAAATAAAAAAGAGGACGAGATGTTTTTACTTTTACTTGTTTGAGATTAGGGCCATAAAAAATTCCATCATTGCCATAGTATGGATGACATAAAAAATTAATATTTATACCTAGATTACTAAATATTTCTAAAGTATCTTCTTCATCCGACCAGTTCTCGAGACCTTGAAAATCACCATTAAAGCGTTGCCCTACATTATTATTCTGCTCGTATAAATTTACGCTATAACCAAACTTTCTTAAAACAATAGAAGCTGTTAATCCGGCAGGACCTGCACCAACAATCGTTACTTCCTTTATCGAATTCATTTTTCTCACTTACCTCTTGTTAAGATGATTTTTTTTCAGCCATAATATTTACTATAGAATCTAAACTATTTATAATTTATGATTAAAAAAATAATATTAGTTACTTGTTGACTAATAAGTTATTGATTACAAGAACTTTACTGCGAACTCTTAAATTTAATTGTAAAGTTTCCGTTTAATTGCGAAAGCGATTTATCATTAATAGTTTCGTATTCAGCACCTGTAGAAGCTCTATAGCTTAATCCTATTGCTACATTTAAAAAACTAGTAACATTTAAAATAACATTAATGGCCGGTTCAATCACAAAAAAAGGATTTCCCATTCTACTATGGTCAAAAAAATTATTAGCATAATTTTGATTATTGTGTGATGAAACAGCTCCTAAGCCTATAAGTGTAAAAACAGAATAGTGGATTAAATTTTCTGGATTAAAAATGTACTCAATTTCTAATCCACCATACATGAAATGCATTTTATCATTTCCTACAATTGAAGGATCTGTATCAATTATATCAATCGGAACATTCGTAGCAAGTCCGTAAATACCTATGCCCAACACAAAAGAGTTATTAAAAATCCAACCGCCTCGGCCACCTAAAAGCAGAGCATCAGAATCATTTAGATGTGAAAATTTTGTTACAACCCCGCCGAAACCTTTAACGGAAGATATTTCTAAATCCATCAGAGTATTTTCTTGAGCTATTACTTTTTGAGATAACAATACGAATAAAGTTACTATTAACAGTCTCATTGTTCACCATCACCTAATTAAATTACAAAACAGTTTTCAGCTATAATTAAATCGATAAATAGAAAATATTATCTTTATCTATAGCTATTTTTCATTTTCACTTAACTCTTTTAATTATTTACGCATCTTTACCTATTTTTAACATCTTCGCATTAATAGCCACAATAACAGTACTTAATGACATTAAAGCGGCACCTGCTGCTGGGCTTAATAATATTCCCCAACTATACAACACTCCGGCAGCAAGCGGAATGGCAAAGAAGTTGTACCCTGTAGCCCATACTAAATTCTGAACCATTTTTTTGTATGTTGCTTTTGCAAGTTTAATTATTGAAAGGACATCTAACGGGTTACTTTTCACAAGTACTATATCAGCTGTTTCTACAGCGACATCCGTTCCCGCACCAATAGCAATTCCTACATCTGCTTGAGCTAATGCCGGTGCATCATTTACTCCGTCTCCTGTCATCGCAACAACAAAACCTTCACTTTGAATTTCTTTAACTGTCTTCGCTTTACCATCCGGTAATACTTCGGCAATATACCTATCTAAGCCGAGTTCATCAGCTACATATTTTGCAACTTTCTTATTGTCACCTGTAAGCATTATTGTTTTAATTCCCAATTTCTTAAATTCTGCAATTGCTTCTTTGGATTCTTCTCTGATTATATCAGCTAATGCAATTGCACCTATAAGTTTTTCTTCAATAAGTAAAAAGACAACTGTTTTGCCTTGCTCGGAGAGTGCTTCAATTCTTTTATCATTTACATTAATATTTTTTTCACGTAAATAACCAGGACTGAAAACTCCCACATTTTTTCCTTCAATAATTGCTTTTGCTCCTTTGCCCGGCACAGCTTTGAATTCATGAGCCTCAGAAATATTTTCTGTGCTTTTATAAATACCCTGAGCAATTGGATGTTCACTGTTTCTTTCCACTGACGCTGCAAAGTGTAAAATATCATTTTCACTATAACCATCTGCAAAAGAAATAATATCTGTTACTCCAAATTCACCTTTAGTTAAAGTTCCGGTTTTATCAAAAATAATAGCATTTAATTTTCGTGCTTGTTCAAATGCAGCACGGTTTCTAATTAATAATCCCTTCGATGCTGAAATTGCTGTTGATACAGCAACTACAAGTGGAACGGCAAGTCCCAAAGCGTGAGGACAGGTAATAACCATAACCGTAACGGTTCTTTCGAGAGCAAATGCTAAACTTTCATCCATTATTGCAAGCCATATAAACATTGTTACCGCTCCGCCAACAATTGCAATTATAGTTAACCAAAAAGCAGCACGGTTAGCCAAATCTTGTGTTTTCGATTTACTTTCCTGAGCTTCTTTAACGAGATCAATAACCTGTGAAAGGAAAGAATCCTTACCGGTTCTTTCTACCTGAATTACTAATGAACCTTCTCCGTTTATACCGCCGCCAATAACTTTATCACCAGCCTTTTTTGAAACCGGTTTTGATTCTCCAGTAAGCATCGATTCGTTAACAGAACTTTCTCCCTTGATTGTAATACCATCAGCCGGAATTTTTTCACCGGGTTTAACTAAAACTTTATCGCCTGATTTTAATTCTGAAAGAGGAACTTCAATTATGTTATCATCCTCTTGTATTAAGTGAGCATCGGAAGGCATAAGCTTTGCAAGTTCTTCTAATGCTTTGGAAGCTCCCATAACCGATTTCATTTCTATCCAATGTCCGACAAGCATTATATCAATTAAAGTGGCCAACTCCCAAAAGAACACTTTCCCTTCAAGTCCGAACACAACAGCAGAACTGTAAAAGTATGCAACACTTATTGCAACTGAGATAAGTGTCATCATACCAGGTTGTTTTTTCTTTATTTCATCAAGCATTCCTTTTAAGAAAGGATAACCTCCATAAAAGAAAACAAATGACGAGAGCAGAAAAGCTACATACGTATCACCTATAAAACGAATTGAATCACCAAGTCCTAAAAAATTTTGAATAAGAGGGGAAAGTAAAAGTATTGGGAGTGAAACAGCAAGAGAAACCCAAAATCGTTTCCTATAATCTGCAATCATATGTTGATGATGATTAACATGTCCTTTATGTTCATCATTTTTACCCCCTCCTTTGTGCTGATGCCCTTTACTACCATGATTCATATTTTCATGATCATGAGTGTGAGAATGTTCTTCCTCATGTTTTCCAGTATTACCGGAATACATACTTTTATGCTCCTTCATTTCGCTATGATTATGTTCTTTGTGATTTTCCATGTAACTTTTCCTTTATAAAAGATTAATAAATCTCGAACTAATGATTATATTGCAGTTCTTTAATCTCAAGTTTTTTAACTGTTCAGTTTTCTTTGTTTTTCCATTTAGTAATTTGATTTACTTTTTTTATTTACTGAATTTTTAATACCGCTCCTATTCCAATAAGAATAGTAATGAGAAAGAGAAACACAATAATAAATTGTTCCATCACACCCCCCTTTATTGGTAGGTAATCACTATATTAAATTTATTTAACAGATTTCTCACAAAAAGCATGTTCAAAATGATAATTTTGTGAATTCGCTTAGTTATAGTGTATATGCAAAAAACTAGTTGAAAGAAAAGGTTACAATAAGTTGTTTTTCATTTCGTCAAATTCCTCTTTGGTTATTTCTCCTGATGCATATCTTTTTTTCAAGATATCCAACGGAGTTTCTTTTTCCACATTATTTGTATAGTTTGGCGATCTATTTTTATTAGATATTTGCATTATCACCCAAACAACTAAGACAATTAGTACAATCCAAAAAAACCAGCCAAACCACATACCACCAAACATTCCGTTCATCATTTTATCCTCCTTAGAATATTTTTATTTTCATTTTTAGTTATTACAAATATTATTAGAGGTAGTATAAGCATTTGTAAAATTGGTGCAATGCCAATATTCCAGAAAGGGATCTTTGGCATTATATTATTATAACTCCACATATCGTTATTCAATGCATATTGTTCTACTAAAATAGCTATAATAAATCCAACAAATAGAGTTAGAAAAACATTCCCTTTGTTTAAGTTTCGTAACCAGTCTTTATCTTTTATCAAAATTGCAACCGCAAAAAATATTATTAGAATCATCACCGTATCACCAATGCTGGCTGCTAAACAAAAAAGAGATGTATCTAAATCCCACGGCATATTTTTATACAAAGGCATTTGTGCCATTTCCCAAATAAAATTAATTGGAATGGAAAGTGCAATGATATTTGTAATATAATTTTTCACTGTTTAAAATTTTATTATATTAATTCGCCATCTTTAAAAACTCTACAACTTTATCGGTCTGCTGAGCTGTTAAATTAGCACGTATTCTCATATGCTGTCCAATTGTTTCCCATTGTATATCACTAAAAGCTGTTGGTGATGGAGCATTATGACATCTAACACAGTTTTCGCCCCATAATTGTGCTCCTGATTTTGCTAAAGCAACATCTTGAGTAGAAGAACATCCAACAATAAATAAGGTTGTAGCAAAAAACATACCCAGCAATGTATTTATAATATATTTCTTTGATTTCATTTCAAACTCCATTTAATTTTGTTAAAATCCAATTGACCAGTGTAATAAAAACGCATCTCCTTGTGCTAGTGCACTATGACCATCATCTTCACCATTAGAATCAAGTGTTTGATAAGCAAATTTTATTACTGTTCTCCAATCCAACCAGTAATTTATTCCAATGGTTATTTGAGTATCTTCACCACCCCAAACCGCTTGTGATGGTAACTCCAGTTTGGAATACCTGCCGACAAATTCTAACTTATTAAAAAAACTATTATTAATAAAAGCCGGCTTACTGGAAATCTGTCCATAATAAGCATTACTGATATTTTCAAAAGTATAATTTTGCAATGCGTCTTCAGGATCAGGATATGAAATATCATCTACACGAACACTATTCCATTGTCCTTTAACATCTAGCATACTTTTCATAAAATCTAAACGTGTAACATAACTCAAATCTATAGCATATAATTGGGACCCAACATCTTCATACTTAGTATCTGCAATACCAACTTTTCCGTATTGACCTGAAAACCCTATTTCAAGAGAGTTGTCGTGTAGAGGTAATATTCCTATTCTGCCTCCAAATGTTTTTGATTTATTATTATCCAAATAATTAACATAGTGTAATTGCCCTCCTTCTTCAGCTTCAACTTCTCCACTATTGAGTCTTGGACCATTCACAACATATAGAGAATAATTCATCCAAGCATGATGTGATATATTCAATGCTCCTCTAACTTCAACACCTATATCTGAAATAGGTCCAACCTGCCCATCATGGCTAAAACCCAAGGGGTTACTGGGAAGTCTGTTTATCCAACGCGGATGCAATCTTTCACCAAAAGTACCAAACGGAAGTAAAAATTTGCCTAGTCTAACTGTAATGTAATCATTTAAAAAATATGACATATCAGCATAATCAAGACCTAATTCAGTTCCTTCTTCTGTTAACTCAATTTCAAGTTCTGATTCAAAAAGCAATCTTTCTGATTGCTGCCATAAAAAAATGGGATTAAAACTACCTCCAACAAATGTTGTTCGGTCTTGCAAAAATTCAATCCCGGCGTGTGCGTAACCACGCATAAGGAACCTACTTAAACCAGGCTTGAAATTATTAACTTGTCTAGTTAATTCTTCAACACCATCTTCATCTTCAAAGTCTTCCTCGTCTTGTGCAAACAAAGTTTCTGAAATAAAAAATATAACTAACAGCATTAATGTATATTTTAAAACTTTACTCATGTTTTCCTCAAATTAATTTAGTTTATTTTTTCTCTAACGTTCTAATATATGTTACTAATTGCCATCTTTGTTTTTTCGAAAATGTCCCTTTGTACTAAGCCATCGGTGGTTTTCCGGTCGTAATTTTCCAATAAATAGCTCCATCGGATTGACTCTGAACTTTTTTTGAAGTTAGGTCAGCCGGTCTTGGAGTTAAGCCCATTCCCGCTGCACCATCGCCCTTTCCTTCAACACCATGACAAATTGCACATTGAACATCAAAAATTTCTTTTCCTTTTTGGGAAGCTTTAACTAAGTCTTTTAATCTGTTAACTAATTTATCTGCGTATGCAGGTGCTTTCCACTCATCACTATTTTGCATGATATAATTGTTTTTATAATTGAGTTGTTTATTACTATTATCTTTTGCACCCACAATTGTAAGAATAAGAATAATCCCCAGAAAGATGTATATTATTTTTACTTTATTTTTTTTCATATTAGTTTCGTACCTCCGGTTAAGATTAATAGATTTTCCTAATGAGCAATAACACCACCATACAATCCGGCTAAGGAAACCAATGAGATGGTTAAGATTGCAAATAACCAAGTAAACTTTTCCAACTTTTTAACATAGAATGCAAGAGACCATAAAATAAGTGATGCCAAAACTCCGAAACCGAGAAATTCATGAGTTTCAACAAGCTAATATGCAGCAGTTCCTTCGAAAGGTTCAGCTTGATTCAAACCGCTAAAAACTACAATAATAGTAAATAACGCAGCGGTAGGAACAATAATTTTTAATGAGCCCAAATATTTATTTTCCTTATACCCAAGCACCATTAAAATAATAGCAATTACAGTAAGAGCAATAGGAAAGTGTATTACTTTATTATGTATATGTTCAAAAGCGGCTCCAATAGTAACTTCCTTAACCTCCTTTTCTTCTTCATTAATATTTTCTCTATCTTCTTCAACAGCTTTAGAATGTTGAGCAGCCATAAACTTTTCCGTAGGCATTCCATTTATTGCAATTGTATCTTTCCCAACAATTGTTAATGTGTCCGGTTTAGTAACCGGTTTTTTCTCTTTATGCCCTTCGTGAGCAAAGATTGTAGTGGCAATAAAAACAATCAGTATAGCTAATAATATTTTTTTAATGTACATAGTCTCTCCAAATTTTATAATTCAAAATTTAACCCGCCGGAGACTGTATAGTCTGAGGTTGAGTTATTTAAACCATTAGACACAATTGCTGTAAAATATAATCCGTTTTTAATTAAATAATTATAACCTAATGCTATTTGCTGAGGGGAAGCAGTCCCTTGTATAATCGTTGAATAGGAATCATAGGCTAATAAAATTGAGTGCTTTCCATATCCGAAAGCATATCCGACACCAAGACTTAGAGTATAAGGGTTAATTATTTCACTTCCTTCAATCTCTCCCAAAAACAAGTATCCAATTTGTGCAAATAAAGAAAAGTGATTTATGAATTTTCTAAGTCCCAGAGCCAATTGAGCATCAAATTTTCCAGTTCCAATTCCAAGACTTTCAGTTGCAGTTGGAAATTTAACGTACCCTTCCGCTGAAAAAGCAGGCATATTTTTACTTTCCTTTAAAAATTGAAAACTGCCATTCAGATAAAGATCACCAAGCCCTACATTAAGTGATGTCATTCCATCACCACCCATATGGTCTTCACTATAATTAAAATTATTGTTGTTATTATTTGGTATATACGAAGATCCGAATTGTGTAAAAGTATTGTCGCTTCCAAAAACCAAAGGGATATTCAGACTCAGAGATAAACCCTGAGTCTGGTATCTTAACCCGTTATAAAAGTAAAACGAATTATGGTTTGAACCGTCTTGAAAACTTGAACCAATCATCTGTAATGATGAATTAGCATACCATTTGCCTTGGCCTAAAAGAAATCCGTTGGCAAACATAGTAAACATAAAGAGTGATATTATATATTTTCTGTTTTTCATTTATAGTTACTTTGTTAGTTTTCTATTTTTATATTTTTTTGTTTTGCTTCAAGCGAATTCAGCATTTTATCATAATTGTTCATCATGTCATTCATATTACCCATCATCTCATGCATATTCTTCATCATATTTTCGTCTTGCATTATATCTTTATTTTGCATCATTAAATTCATTTGATTTAGCATTTCATTCATGTTCTCAAACATTTCGTTCATATTTTCCATCACACCTTGCTGGTTATTCATCATATGCTGATGGCTCCCATTCATCATATTTTGTTGGTTATTCTGCATATTATGCTCTTGATTCATTTGCATGTTCTGCTGCATGCTCTGC